>USLE01000229.1 GCA_900555465.1 uncultured Butyricicoccus sp. | reverse complement strand
GCGATCACCCGCGCGGACACCATGCAGATTTTCGCGAACCTGCTCGTGCAGCAGGGCAGCACCCTGCCGGATGCCGCGGCAGCGGACGCGGCGCTGCTCTTCTATGCGGACGCGGCGGACATCCCCGCAGAGCGCCGGCAGGCGATCGCGCTGTGCCTGGAAAGCGGCCTGATCGAGGGCTACGCGGACGGCACCATCAAGCCGCAGAACACCATCACCCGCAGCGAGTACGCGAAGCTGCTGACCTCGCTGATTTAAACAGCAGACGAGAACACCCGCCTTTGGCGGGTGTTTCAGCCTGTTGAAAAAGTCCCCGCGCCGCCGCGCGCATCAAACAGGCAATTGCGGTTCGCCGCAATTTTTCTCATCATCAGCTGCGGTCTGGTCAGCCCGTTTGCAGGACGGCTGTATGACAAAATGGGCATCAAGGCGCTGTTTGTCATGCATCCGGAAAAAAGCGTGCCCAAGCGCCGGGAAAACACAGGATTACCGGTTCGGCAAAATCAAGCACCCCAAAAAGTAACAAAAACCCCGTCATTTCCGGAGAAATAACGGGGTTTTTGTGGAGCTTGCGGCCGGACTCGAACCGGCGACCTGCGCATTACGAATGCGCTGCTCTACCAACTGAGCCACGCAAGCAAACTGCATAATAGGATGACCATAAAGGTCATCTTGGATTGTCAGCCTTGATAGTATACCACGGTTTTCGGATTTCGTCAATCTTTTTTTGAATTTTTCCTTGACTTTTTGCGCCTGTTCGATATAATAGTAAGGTATCCTTGCTCACATCAGAGGGTGTGGGCCAAAAGTCCAAAAGGAGGTGCTAAGAAAATGGCAAAGATTTCTGGCAAGTATGAGACGATCTTCATTGTCAACCCCACGCTGGAAGAGGCAGCGGCTACCGCTGTCGTGGACAAGTTCAAGTCCCTCATCGAGGCGAACGGCACGAACGTAGAGGTTGAGGATTGGGGCAAGCGCCGTCTGGCGTACCCGATCGAGGATCAGACGGAGGGCGTTTACACGCTGGTCCGTTTTGAGTCCAAGCCGGAGTTCCCGGCTGAGCTGGACCGTATCTACAAGATCACGGACGGCATCATGCGTTCGATCATCGTCTGCCTGGATGACTAAGGCGGTGAACTGAAAATGCTCAACAAGGCAATTCTGATGGGTCGTTTGACCCGTGATCCCGAACTGCGCCACACCCAGAGCAACATGGCTGTGTGCTCGTTCCGCCTTGCGATCGACCGCGACCGCAAGGGCCCGAACGGCGAACGCCAGACCGACTTCATCGACTGCGTCGCATGGGGCCGTCAGGCGGAATTCGTTGCACAGTGGTTTACCAAGGGTATGCTGGCGATTGTCGTCGGCCGTGTCCAGTCCCGCCAGTGGCAGGACCAGAACGGCAACAACCGCACGGCCATTGAGGTCAACTGCGACGAGGTTTCCTTCGGCGAGACCAAAAAGTCCCGCGAGGCAAACGGCTACGCAGGCGGCGGTTACGGCGGCTATGATAACGGATCGCAGATGCGGCCCGAGCCTGCCGCGTCCCAGGTTGCTCCCGCATTCGATCTGCCCGCGGGCGATTCGGATTTTCAGGAGCTGGCTGACGACGACGGCGATGTCCCATTCTAAAAAGGAGGTTACGCGACAATGGAAGAAACCAAGAAGGAATTTACGCCCCGTCCGGAGCGTTCTGAGCGCCCGCAGCGCGGCCGTCGCCGCCGCAAGGTTTGCGCTTTCTGTGTTGATAAGGTCGAGCACGTTGACTATAAGGACGCTGCCAAGCTCCGCAAGTATATGTCTGAGCGCGGCAAGATCCTGCCCCGCCGTATGACCGGCACCTGCGCGCATCACCAGCGCCAGCTGACCGAGGCGATCAAGCGTGCCCGTCACATTGCTCTGCTGCCCTACACCGCGGAGTAATTCGTTTTTTCAAAGTTATAAGGATACACAAAAGACCGTTTTCCGTTGGAAAACGGTCTTTTTTTGTCCTGCGGTTATTCTTCTGTAAAGGTAAAGATCTCCTCGACGGTCAGGCCGAACACCTTTGCGATATCCATCGCCAGCTTGAGCGAGGGGTTATACTGCCCGTTTTCCAGCCGTCCGATGGTCTCGCGGCGCACGCCGACCAGCTCGGCCAGCCGCGCCTGATCCATATCGCGCGCCGCGCGCAGCTCCTTGATGCGGGTTTTCAGCATGGCGGTCACTCCGAGCGTCTCTCATAGTAGAGGAACGCAGCGTCCTGAATGATATTGATCAGGGCGATCAGGATCAGGATATACTCGTATGGGATGGTAAGCGGCGCGTCGTCCCCAAACACAAGATACAGGACGAGCGCAACGTCGATCAGGTTGAACAGCAGCGAGTTTGCCTTGTAAAAATTCCCGGTCGCGCGTTCGTCCGGCTTTTCCACACCCACGCCGATATCCAGCAGGATAACGCCGACGAACACCACCAGGGTGACTGCGATGGCAATCCCCATCAGCGGCTGCGAGTCGAACGGCCCGTAAGAGCGTCCGATCAGCAAGAGAAGCAGCATGATGCCCCACCCGATGGCATGGAGCAGCTTTGCGCGTGTCAATGTCATAATAATTCCTCTCACATGTGATATATTTGTATCTCTATGAGATAAATATATCACATAGAAAGTGCGCTGTCAATATCCGGCGATAAACAGTCTGTCGAAAAATTCCTTCGCGCGCAGCGCGCATCAAATAGGAAATTGCGGCTCGCCGCAATTTCCATAAAAACCCGCGACACAAGGTGAATTGACGCGAAGCGTCAAGAGAGGGTGGCCTGGGCCATGCGCGTGGGTTTGCTCTCATTAAACCGCCGCACAGCGGCGGAATAAGGATAGAGGCCTACGGGCTATACAAACCGATGGCAAGTGTACTCATTAAAATGCCGCAAGCGGCAAATTAAGGATAGTGGCCTACGGGCTGCCTGCAGGGCGCGCGCAGACATCGGAATTTTCGATCGGGCCGTAGCCCGCTAACCACTTGCCGCCGCTCTGCGGCGGATATTCCAATGAGTGAAAGCGTGGTTTCGATTGAGAGGCTGTTCGAAAAACCATGTTTTCGACAGCCTCAACGTTTCTATTTTCCGGCAAACCGTGCTATAATAAGAAAAAACAACTTGGGAGAGACTATGAAACACGTAACGATCTATACCGACGGGGCCTGCTCGGGCAACCCGGGGCCGGGCGGATGGGGCGCGATCCTGCAGTACGGCGCGCACGAAAAGGAGCTTTCCGGCTCGGAGCCATCCACGACCAACAACCGCATGGAGCTGCTCGGCGTCATCACCGCGCTCGAGGCGCTCACCGAGCCGTGCGCGGTCGACCTGTATTCGGACAGCAAGTATGTTGTCGACGGCATCACAAAGGGCTGGGCAAAAAGCTGGCGCGCCAAAGGGTGGGTAAAGAGTGATAAAAAACCTGCCAAAAATCCGGAGCTGTGGGGACGGC
>USLE01000228.1 GCA_900555465.1 uncultured Butyricicoccus sp. | reverse complement strand
CCTTGCGGTCGAGGTCGAAGCCAAGCAGGAGATCCTCGAGGAGCTGAACGTCACCCGCCGCCTGGCGATGGTGATCCGCCTGCTGGGCGAGGAGACCGAGATCCTCAAGATCGAAAACGAAATACAGGACGAGCTCAAGACCCAGATGGACAAAAACCAGCGCGAATACTATCTGCGCGAGCAGATCAAGGTCATCCAGAGCGAGCTGGGCGAGCAGGACACGGCCGCAGAGGCGGAAACCTACCGCAAGCGCGTGCTCGACCTGCATCTACCGCAGGAGTGCGAGGACAAGCTTATCCGCGAGGTCGACCGCTTTGCCAAGCTGGGCGGCTCGAACGCGGAGCAGGGCGTGGTGCGCACCTATCTGGACACCGTGCTCGACCTTCCCTGGAATAAGAAAAGCGAAGAGCGGCTTGATCTCGCCGCAGCGCAGGCCATTCTGGACCGCGACCACTACGGCCTGAAAAAGGTCAAGGAGCGCATCATGGAGTTTCTGGCCGTCAAGGCGCTCGCGCCTGAACTCAAGGGGCAGGTGCTCTGTCTGGTCGGCCCGCCGGGCGTGGGCAAGACCTCGATCGCAAAGTCGATCGCCGAGGCGATGGGGCGTAATTACGCGCGCATGAGTCTGGGCGGCGTGCGTGACGAGGCGGATATCCGCGGCCACCGCAAGACCTACATCGGCGCGATGCCCGGCCGCATCATCGACGCGCTGCGCCGTGCGGGCACGTCCAACCCGCTCATCCTGCTCGATGAGATCGACAAGATGGGCAACGACTTCCGCGGCGACCCGGCGTCCGCCATGCTCGAGGTGCTGGACACCGAGCAGAACGTCGCGTTCCGCGACCATTATATCGAGCTGCCGTTCGACCTGTCGGACGTGCTGTTTCTGACCACGGCGAACGATCTGTCCACCGTGCCGCGCCCGCTGCTCGACCGCATGGAGGTCATCGAGCTGTCCTCCTATACCGAGGAGGAGAAGCGCCAGATCGCGCTGCACCACCTGCTGCCCAAGCAGATGAAAAAGCACGGCCTGCAGAAGTCCCAGCTCGGCCTGTCCGAAAAGATGCTGGGCAAGGTGATCTCGGGCTATACGCGCGAGGCCGGCGTGCGCCGGCTGGAGCAGCTGCTCGCCAAGCTGTGCCGCAAGGCGGCAAAGCACGTGGCGGACGGCGGCAAGCGCCTGACCGTGACGGAAAAGAACATCGAGAGCCTGCTCGGCACCGCGCCGTACAAGGATGACGTGGTGAGCAAAAAGGACGAGGTGGGCATTGTCAACGGCCTTGCGTGGACCAGCGTGGGCGGCGAGATGCTCGAGGTGGAGGTCATGGTCGTACCGGGTACGGGCAAGATCGAGGTCACGGGCAATCTGGGCAACGTCATGCAGGAGAGCGCCAAGGCGGCGGTCACCTTCGTGCGCTCGCGCGCGGAGTCGCTGTCCATTGACCCGATGTTCTACAAGGATAACGACCTGCATATCCATTTCCCGGAGGCGGCCGTGCCCAAGGACGGCCCGTCTGCGGGCGTGACCATTACGACCGCGCTGATCTCCGCGCTGACCGAGGCCCCGGTGCGCCATGATGTGGCGATGACCGGCGAGGTCACGCTGCGCGGCCGCGTGCTGCCGATCGGCGGCCTGCGCGAAAAGACGATGGCTGCCTACCGCGCGGGCATCAGGACCGTGGTCATCCCCAAGGATAACGAAGTGGATCTGCAGGATATCGAGCCCGTGGTGCGCGAAACCCTGCATTTTGTGCCCGCGGCACATATGGATACTGTGATGGAGACCGCGATCGACTTTGCGCGCCGCCCCAAGAAGCGCCGTAAGTCCTCGCGCAGCGGCCCGGTTGCGCGGCAGGCGGGCACAACCTCACCGACGGTGGTGCAATGAGTATGGAAGAAAGAAAGAACCCCAACCTGCACAACGTGGAATTCCTGCGTTCTGCGGTCAAAGAGAGCGATTTCCCGCGGGACGGCCTGCCGCAGGTCGTGTTTGCGGGCAAATCCAACGTGGGCAAAAGCTCGGTCATCAACAAGCTGCTGAACCGGAAGAATTTCGCGCGTGTCAGCGCCCAGCCGGGCAAGACCATCCACATCAACTACTTTGTGATCGACAAGCAGATGTATCTGGTGGATCTGCCGGGCTACGGCTACGCGCGCGTGTCCAAGGCCGAGCAGCAGCGCTGGGGCGAGCTGATGGAGACTTATTTTGCAGAAGGGCTGCTGACGCTCGGCATTCAGATCGTCGATATCCGCCATAAACCCACGCGCGACGACGTGACGATGGCGGACTGGTTCCGCGCGTCCGGACAGCCGTGGGTCGTGATCGCCAACAAGCTGGACAAGATCAAGAAAAGCCAGCTGGAAGGCAATCTGGCGGTGATCCGGCAGACGCTGCTGCTGCCGGAGGACGTGCCGGTCATCCCGTTTTCTGCGGAGAAGGGGGACGGGCGCGATCAGGTGCTGGCACTCATTTTTGACCATGTAAGAAAGGATGACCCGGAATAATGGACTTTTTGCGTCGTTTCATGGCAGGGCGCTATGGCAATGACCCGCTCAATGCAGCGCTGCTGATCCTCGGGCTGGTGCTGATCGTGATCGAAATGCTCACTGGCTGGGGCTGGATGGGCATGTTCATTCTGGCGCTGCTCATCCTGTGCTATTTCCGCATGTTCTCGCGCAATATCCAGGCGCGCTATGCGGAAAACCAGAAGTTCCTGCGCTGGTGGGGACCGGTGCAGAACCGTCTGAGAAACGCCCGCATGCGCTTTGCGGACCGCAAGACCCATCGATATTTCAAGTGCCCCCAGTGCAAGCAGCGGCTGCGCGTGCCGCGCGGGCGCGGCAAGATCAACATCACCTGCCCGCACTGTCATACCCAGTTCGTCCGGAAGAGCTGAAATGGAATGATTTATACGGATACTCTCTGATAAAGCAGTAAAATGCTCTTGCATTTTTCAGGAAAAAAAGTATAATAGAATTACAAATACAACCAGGGGGCGATTCCAATGACCGTCGATCAGTTGATTGGGAAAATCTACAACAAACTTAGCAAAGCGGATATCGCTGGAACGCAGGGCAAGGTAGCGGTCCAGTTCAACCTCACCGGCAAGGTCACGGGTGTGTTTTACATCGAGATCCTCAACGGTGTGCTGTCCGTTATGCCTTATGAGTATATCGACCGCGATGCGCTTGTCTCCGGTACCCTGACCAACATGGAGAAGATCCTGAGCGGCAAGATGGTTCCGCAGGTTGCGATGGCGGAAGGCAAAATCAAGGTCGAAGGCAATGTAGATAAGGTTATGGTACTTGCCGAACTGCTCAAGCAGGCGTAAACACAATCGCTGCATCAAACCGCCCGTCCATAGACGGGCGGTTTGTCTGTTTGAGCTGCCTTGGGAAAGCTCTGCAGGAAAGAGAAAGAAAATTTGAGAAATTTGCAAAAAGTAGTTGACAAAGTGGGTGTGGGGTAGTATACTAACAAA
>USLE01000227.1 GCA_900555465.1 uncultured Butyricicoccus sp. | reverse complement strand
AAACAATTGATGCGGAGGTTGACCAAGATGAAAAGAAACATGGATCAGTGGACAAAAGACCTGCTCGAGGCCCCGGTCAAAAAGGCGGTGCCCGTGCTGTCCTTCCCGTCCATCCAGCTGCTGGGCATCACGGTAAAGGAACTGATTAACGACAGCGACCTGCAGGCGCGCGGCATGAAGGCGGTCGCCGAACGCACGGACGCGGGCGCGGCGGTCAGCCTGATGGACCTTTCGCTCGAGGCGGAGTGCTTCGGCGCACCCATCCGCGTATCGGACGACGAGGTGCCGACGGTCACCGGCCCGGTGATCTCGACCGAGGTCGAGGAGGACGAGCGCATGGCGCAGGCGGAGGCGCTCGCGGTGCCGGAGATCGGCGCGGGCCGCACGCAGATCTACATTGACGCGATCGGCAAGGTCATGGATATGATCGAGGACCGCCCGGTATTCGCGGGCGTGATCGGGCCGTTCTCGCTGGCGGGCCGCCTGCTGGACGTCACCCAGTCGCTCATCTACTGCTATGAGGAACCGGACATGGTGCATGTCGTGCTGGAAAAGTGCACCCAGTTCATCATCAAATATATTCAGGAATACAAGAAGGTAGGGGCAAACGGCGTTGTGATTGCCGAGCCGCTCGCCGGCCTGCTCTCTCCCGCGCTTGCGCAGGAGTTCTCGGGCGATTACTGCAAGCGCATTGTAGAGGCTGTCCGGGACGAGAGCTTCGCCGTGATCTTCCATAACTGCGGCAACACCGCCAACATCACGCTCGAGTCCATGTTCTCCAACGGCGCGAACGCGTATCACTTCGGCAACGCGGTCGATATGGCGGAGATCATGGAAAAGGCCCCGGCGGATATCATCTGCATGGGTAACGTCGACCCCGCGGGCGAGTTCCGCAACGGCACGCCGGAATCCATCCGCGCCAGGATCCTCGAGGTCATGGAAAAATGCTGCCAGTACCCGAACTTCGTCATCTCCTCGGGCTGCGACATCCCGCCGCTGTCCAGCTGGGACAACATCGATGCGTTCTTTAACGCAGTTGACGAGTTTTACGTACGCGGGTGATATCAGAATAAAAGCAAACGGCTTTGGATTTCCCAAAGCCGTTTCAACTTGTCAAAAAAGTCCCCGCGCCGCAGCGCGCATGAAATAGGAAATTGCGGCTCGCCGCAATTTCCATAAAAACCCGCGACATGCGCGTGGGTTTTTATTCAAACCGCTGGCAAGTGTACTCATTAAAATGCCGCAAGCGGCAAATTAAGGAGAGTGGCCTACGGGCTGCCTGAAAGGCGCGCGCAGACAGCGGCAGATTCGATCGAAAGCGTGGTTTCGATCGAGAGGCTGTTCGAAAAACATAGTTTTTCGACAGCCTCAAACGGCTTTGGATTTCCCAAAGCCGTTTGTTTATTTTTTGCGCGTGTTGTGCGAGCTGCGCTGCTCGCGGTATTTGCCGGGCGCGACGCCGGTCTGCTTTTTGAAGATGCGCGTGAAGTAGCTCTGGTCGTCGAACCCGACCGCGCAGGCGATCTCCGCGATCGGCATCCCGGTGGAGCGGAGCAGAGTCTTGCTGCGCTCAATGCGCAGGCGGTTGACGTACTCGGTGAAGGTGCAGCCGAGCTCGTCCTTGATGATGCGGCAGAAGTAGGATTTGGACAGGTAGACCTGCTCGGCCGCCTGGTCGAGCGTCAGCTTGTCGGTCAGGTGCTCCTTGATGAAAGCGGTGGTCTTGAAGATCACGTTCTGGTGCTTGATGTCGTTGAGATCGAACACGAAGCTGATGAACTGGTGCATAATTGAGCCGATCCAGCGGTTGAGCGCCTCGATCGAGGTGAACGAGTCCACCTCCTGCTCGTAGCGCGAGCACAGGCTGAAGATCTCGTCCACATCCGCGCCGCCGTCGATCGCCGCGCGGCTCATCAGCACGAGCAGCTCGCGGATGCGCGCCTTGATCTGGTTCTGGTCGCTTTCCGCCCGGTTGTAGATGTGCAGCAGCAGGTCGTTGAGCAGCTCCTGTGCAGCGTCCTTGTCGCCCGAGCGGATGTGCTCCTGTAAGCGGCGCTCGCTTTCGATCGGATAGGATCTGCTCGTGTTGTCCGCGGACAGGTCGTACATCATCTGCAAAATCGCGGCCTGGTTGCCCGAATCCACGTCAGGCGGCAGCATATCGAGCGAGAAAGAGGAGACCGCCGCAGCGACGATCTCGCTGAGCGAGCGCGCCTGCGCGGTCGACAGCCGGGGGATGTCGTCCAGCGGCTCAGCGGTGACGAGCGGGTCCTCGAAGGGGTCCTCGTTGTCGTTTGCCATGATGAACGGACCGGTGATGATGCAGTAGTCCATTGACGCGCCGGTCTGCAGCGGCGGCGTTGCGATAAAGACCAGCCCGCGCGGGCAGTAGTAGATATATTTGCCGTCCCACCGTTCGGCCTCGTATGCGCCGTACAGATGGGTCAGGTAGGCGGTGCAGCCGGTGGTCTGCAGGGCGCAGGTGGTGTGGAACGGGGGCCGCAGGAAAGACTTGGCGGATAGGTCCAGCAGCGCGGTATGTACACCGGTCAGGGTTTCAATATGCCCGCAAAGATGCAGGCAGCGGTCGGTCAGATCCATTGCGCAGCACTCCTTTCCAACGAGTTTGGGTTTTCCTATATTGTAGCAGAAAACAGAGGATTTTACAAATCGGTTTGCATCCGGCCGGGCGCGGCGCTCAGCGGATGGCGCGCGCCTCCAGATAGTAGCGTTTTTCGAGTGCAGTACCCATTGAGAAGGTCTTGCGCGGCAGCACGCCGCGCTGCATCACATAGGGGAACAGCTGCGCCTTGGGGAAGTCGGGCAGCACGAAGCCGATCCGGCCGGGCGCGTCCGCAAGGTGCAGCAGCGTGTCCGTGCCGTGGATAAAGTCGATGCCGGCCTGCGGGCGGGCGGCGAGATATGCATCGAGCGCATCCTGCAGGGCGGAAACCGGCAGCACGCCCGGCGCGAGCGGGAGCGACAGCCGACCGTTCTGCCCCTGATGCCGCCACGCGATGGAAAGCGGCGCGGCAGACTGCGGGGCGTGTGCCGCGAACCAGCCCTCAAGGAAGCGCGGCACGTCGCTGGGATCGACATCCAGCAGCAGGCGGTGCACTGCCTCAAAGCAGATGCTTTCGTCGTGCAGGTTGACCAGCTCGGCGAGCACCCAGCGCGCGGGGTGGGTCTCGCGCTCCGCGGGGGACAGAGTGGGTTTGAGACGCTCCCAGTGCGCTTTGGCTGCGGCCATCGAGTGGTTGCCGTCGCCGGTGGCGAACACCAGCGGGGCAGCGTCCGCCCCCAGCTCATAGCGCGCGCGGCAGGTGTCCGGAGCGGCGTGCGCGGCGAGCCGGTCTGCAAACGCGACTGTCTGCGCGCCGGGGGCAACCAGCCGCCCGGTGATGTGCCCGCCGCCCTGCATGAGCTCGAAATCATAGAGCGGCGGCGTTTGTGCGCACGCGGCAAACAGCGGCTCGAGCACGGTGTGCGCC
>USLE01000226.1 GCA_900555465.1 uncultured Butyricicoccus sp. | reverse complement strand
CATGTGGATTCCGGCGTGCGGCTGGAAGAGGACGAGCCGGAGGAACCGCCTGTCCCTGTGCGCCGCGGCGCGGCGCCATCGTCCGGTCTGGACGACGACAAGGAACTGCGCGCCCTGTTTGAACGCACCTATGGGCCGATCAAGGACCGCGGCTTTGAGGCGTTCCAGCAGAGCCGCAAAAAGGCGCCAACGCTGGAACAGCTGTATGTGACCCGCATTCGTGCGGATGATTACCTGCTCGTAGACGGGTATAACATTGTTTTTGCCTGGGATGAGCTGCGCGAGATCGCGGCGGCGGATATCAACGCGGCGCGCGAAGCGCTGATCAACATACTCAGCAACTATCAGGGCGTGCGCAAATGCCATCTGATCGTCGTGTTTGACGCATACAAGGTCAAGGGCGGCGTCGGCTCGGTCGAAAAGCGGCACGGGCTGGATATCGTATATACCCGGGAAGCCGAGACGGCGGATATGTATATCGAGCAGGCGTCATACGACCTGTCGCGTAAGCACCGTGTGCGCGTTGCGACATCGGATGGGATGGAGCAGATGATCATTTTGGGACACGGCGCAGAACGCCTGTCCGCTACCGAACTGAAATGGGAGGTGGAGCAGGCAAGCGAGCATATCGAAAGTGTGCTGCACAGCCTGCAAAACCGCTGAGCAAGTGGGCAGATGCCTGAAATTTCGACTGAAATGATGCAAAGGGGTGTGCTTATGAAGATTTCGACCAAGGGAAGATACGCTCTTCGCCTGATGATCGACCTTGCGCAGCATGATGCCGCCGGCTATATCCCGCTGCGCGATATTTCCAAGCGGCAGGAGATCTCTGCCAAATATCTGGAGCAGATCGTGGTGCAGCTGTCCCGTGCGGGCTTTGTGACCTCGACCCGCGGCGCGCAGGGCGGTTATCAGCTTGCCCGCCATCCCTCCGAATATACCGTCGGGGAGATCCTGCGCATCACAGAAGGCTCGCTCGCGCCGGTGGCCTGCCTCGAGCATGATCCGGTCGAATGCGCGCGCGCAGAAGACTGCATCACGCTGGATTTCTGGCGCGGGCTGTATGATGCGGTCAACCGGTATGTGGATTCGGTGACGCTGGAGGATCTGGTCAGCAGCGGAAAAACACTGAATTTCTCGATCTGAATGGGAAAGAACAAATAGACGCATCAAACCGTAAAATTGATGCGTCTATATTGTTATTATATGGATCAGCAGAATGATGGAGAAAGAGGTGGGGTTGATGATGAAGGCAGCAAAAACGGTTGTCGCCTGTGCGTTACTCTTTGCGTGCCTGCCGGCGGCAGGGGCCGCGGGGTCGCCGCTGGTGCAGGTATATCCAACGCGTTATGAACAGGTCTATGCAGACGATCAGCACGCAATCGTGACGGACAATGCGGTGATCGCCGGGGCGCACTGGTGGTTTGGTGTATATGCACTGGACGGCTCGGTTATTATACCGCGCGAGTATACCAGCATCTCATGGCACGATGGATACTATATCGCTTCCAATGCGTCAGGCAGCGGTGTCTACTCATCAGACGGAGCGCTTTTGCTGCCGGTTGAGTATGATAAGATCGAGTTGGATTCGGAAGAAGATGTTGCATTTGCATGTAAAGATCAGCAATATGGACTATACTCTCTGACCGAGCGGAAGTGGATCATACCGCTGCAGCAAGCAAACTATGCAGCTTATCATTTTGGCATCCCTGCCGTCATGATAGACGACCGGTATTATGCGTGCGACGGCACTCTGCTGAAAGAGTCCGGTGAAAACGTGGCTGTGGCAGATCTGGATTGCTTGATTTTCAGCGAAAACGGTAAAAAAGGTGTGCGGGATTTTTCCGGGAAAGTGATCATCCCTGCGGAGTATGATCAAATCAACACCTACGCTGGGTGGGATGAATTTGCAGTGGAGAAGGATGGTAAATGGGGACTGATCGACCGCGACGGCAAGGAGGTATGCCCGGTTCAGTATGATGGCTACGAAGATGAGGATTCGGGTGTGCTGCTATATAGGAACAATGGGGAGAAGAAAGATTATTATTTGCCGGATGGCACCTGCTTGGCCACAGGTGCGGATGCCATTATTAAATGGCATGGCAACGCGCTCGAGATCCAAAATGGCTGGGAATACGGTGTCGTCGATCAGACCGGTCGGGAAATTCTGCCATGTATTTATGACAGCTCTCCTACCTTAGACCCATACGTCGATTTTATCGCATTGTCCCGAAAGGTGAAGGCGGACGGCTCTGCGACAGAAACCCGGAACGATGTGGTTGTCTCCAAGGATGGAAAAGTCATGATTCCCGAAGGACGGTATGATGAACTCAGGGTTTCCTATGACTACGGTACGGATGATGAGGCGGTCTGGTGCTTTAATGATGGCAAACTGTGCGCGATTTACGATGTGCAAGGACGTAAAATTACGACTGCACCATTCCCCATAGAGGACTGGATGGATGGTGAGAATTATTATTGGCCGCAGCTTGGTCTGTATTCGGCAGGGGACTGCATCTATACGACAGATGGCGATTGCATCCTGCAGGCGGATTTTATACGTACGGATCTGCCGGGGAGTAATGCAATCTACATCCGGCGGGACGGAAAGTGGCAGGTGGCTATGCTGCATCCCTATGATGGGTCGCCATCTGCGTGGGCTGAGCCGGAGATCGCCGCGGCGGACAGCGCCGGGATACTGCCGGACTATTTGAAGATAAGCTGGGATACACCGATCAGCAGGGAGGACTTCTGCGTGCTGGTGATGCAGGCGCTGCACCGGAAGGGAATTGCGGCAGACGAGGCATCGCTTTCCGATCCGTTTACCGATACCCATCATGCGGATGTGGTGGAAGCCTATGCGCTGGGAATCGTAAACGGTGTGGGGAACGGGCGGTTCGCCCCGGACGAGTCCATCACCCGGGAAGAGGCCGCCAAAATGCTATGGAATGCAGCAGATTTATTGGGATACCAGCCCACAGAGGAGCCGCTGGACTTTGCGGACAAAGATGAGATTTCCGACTGGGCGCTGGAGTCGGTAAACGCCATTTCTTCCATCAGCGGCGCCGGCCGGCCCATCATGCAGGGGACGGGAAATAACCGTTTCTCGCCCAAGGATTCGTATACGCGGGAACAGGCCGTAGCCACGGTCTACCGGCTGTATGCAGGATAAACATAAAAGACGGGTGCTGGAAATCCGGCACCCTTCTTTTACGGATTTACGGAAAAGCAGAAAGCGGTCATTGTCCCATCGGCTCTGTTCCAACTGGAGAGCGAGGGGGCACGATTTGCTGCGCCGATGGCATTGTTATGTGACGATATCACAGTAAAATCTTTTTCTTTGCAGTATGATGATACCATCATAACCGAGGAGGCATTGTATGGATCTTGTGCGGAAAAAGCGAAAGGCTGTCGTGGATCAAGCGGCCTGCGTGGCCTGCGGCTGCTGCGTCAAAGTGTGCCCCATGCAGGCGATCGAAATTGTGCGGGGGTTCATGG
>USLE01000225.1 GCA_900555465.1 uncultured Butyricicoccus sp. | reverse complement strand
GTTGCAGGCAGGAAAAACGGCGCGTTTTCACGCAAAAACGCGCCGTTTGCAGATTTTTTTCTCAGGGGTGCATCAAAAGCCGAGCGGTTCGCCGATCAGCACGACCTCGCACTTTTCCATGCCGAGCGGCGGCCCCATGTGGATGACCATCGCCCGGCAGATGCGCTCCGGGCTCTTGCAGTCGTGGCATTTGCCGTCCACCGCGCAGGGCGTTTTCACACCCAGACGCTTGGCGTTGAGCGGCGCCGCGACATTGCGGACGCGCTCGACCGCGCTCGCCAGATCCGGGCACAGCTTGTTGACGCCGCAGACAAAGATGCAGCGCTTGGGGCCGAACAGCGTCGCGGAGACGCGGTTGCCCGTGCCGTCGATGTTGACGATCTCGCCGCTTTCGCTCAGCGCGTTGGCGGAGGATAAGTAGATATCCGGCTTCTGGAAATACTCGCCTTTGCGTACCCAGTGCCAGTGCACGGAGGTGCCGTACTGGAACGCCTCGGGGAAGCCGAGTTCCTTGAGCGTCATCGAGCCGCCGAGCGAGACCGACTTGCCGCGGCAGGCGTCGGTCAGGTAGGCGACTGCCTCCGCCGCGGTCGGGAAAAAGGTGAAGCCGAAGCCGCGGTCGGTGAACGCCTTGCAGATGGTATCCACATGCAGCAGGCCGCGCTCGAACATCGGCAGCAGCTCGGCCGGTTCGCTGACCAGCGCGTCCGCGCCCGCCGCTTTCAGCTCTTCGGCGGTGCGGAAGCCCCAGGTCACGCCGACCGCGGTCAGGCCGGCGTTTTTCGCGGTCTGCATATCGATTGCGCTGTCGCCGATGTAAAGCGTCGTCGCAGGGGCGCCGCCCAGCTCGCGCAGCAGCTGGAGCGTGCTGGTCGGGTCGGGCTTGCGCGGCACGTCCGGGCGCTCGCCGTAGGTGATATGTACCAGATCGCCGAAATAGTGGCGGATCAGCCCCTTGGCCGCCAGATCGTACTTGTTGGACAGCACGCCGACCGCGACGCCCGCCTTGCGCAGCGCCTTAAGCAGGGGCAGGATGCCGTCATACGGCTGGGTGCGGTTCATCATGCGCTCGGTATAGGCGGTGCGGAATTCGTCCAGGCAGATGTCGATCATCGCCTCGGTGCGCTTGTTTTCCGGGATGCACTGCTCGATCAGCCGCCGCACGCCGTTGCCGACGCGCTGGCGGGTCTGCTCCTCGGTCACAGCCGGGAAGCCGCGGCGCATGACCGCGCAGTTGACGCTGTCGCACAGATCGCCAAGCGTGTTGAGCAGGGTGCCGTCCAGATCGAAAATTGCCGTTTTGATTTTCATGCTATCGCTATCCTTTATCTTGTCGCTTGTGGGTCATGGGGTTTTGCGGGGAAAACGGTTTAACGCATATAGGTTTTGGTGATCTCGCCCAGCATGGCGGAAACCGTCGGGTTGAGCGCCTCCTTGCGCACGCGCCAGCGCCAGTTCTTGCCGCCGATGGTCGCGGGCGTGTTCATGCGCGCGTCCGCGCCGAGCGAGAGCAGATCCTGCAGCGTGGTCATCGTGATGCGCGCAGGGGAGGCCCACACGCTCTTGATCGCGCTCCAGCCCATCGCCTCGCTGTGCGAGGTGCGCAGGTACCGGTAGGCGAACTGCTTTTCCGGCTCGGTGCAGATGTCCATGATCTGCTCGCACACGGTCTGCGAATCGTGGGTGGAGGTGTAAACAATGCTGTTCGGCACATAGTTGTGCGGCAGGTGCTCGTTGTCCTCGTCCGGGGTAAAGCCGAAAATCAGCACCTTCATGCCCGGGAAGCCGCTCTCCGCGAGCAGTTCGCGCACCTCGTCGGTCTGCACGCCGAGGTCCTCCGCGATCAGCTTGACCGGGCCGAGCGCGTCCTCGATGGCGCGGAACAGTTCCATGCCCGGACCCTTGCGCCAGTGGCCCTTGATGGCGGTCTCCTCGGTGGCCTTGACCTCCCAGTATGCTGCGAAGCCGCGGAAGTGGTCGAGCCGCACCACGTCGAACAGCGCCATGTTGCTCTTCATGCGCCAGATCCACCAGGCGTAGTTCTCCGCGCGGTGGGCGTCCCAGTCGTAGACCGGGTTGCCCCAGAGCTGGCCGGTGGCGGAATAGTAGTCGGGCGGCACGCCCGCAACCAGCTTGGGGCTGCGGTCGGCCTTGAGCTTGAACAGCTTGGGATGCGTCCACACATCCGACGAGTCCGCGGAGACATAGATCGGGATGTCGCCGATGATCTGGATGCCCTTTTTGTTGGCGTAGGCGCGCAGCGCCTTCCACTGCTGGAAAAAGATATACTGCAAAAAGATGCGGAAGTCGATCTCGTCGCGCAGCTCTTCCGTCACCTTTTTGAGCGCCGCAGGCTTGCGGTCGCGCACCGCCTTATCCGGCCACATGTAGACCGGCATATGGTGGTATTTCTCTTCCTTGAGCGCCATGAACAGCGCGTAATCCGGCAGCCATTCGGCGTTTTCCTCGGTGAACGCGGCGATCTTTTCGCGCATCTCATCGTCCACGCGGGAATATGCCTTGCGGAACAGCGGCCAGCGGGTGTCCGCGAGCTGCTCGAAGTCCGCCTCATCCGGCGAGGCCTCGAAGTCGCCGGCCTTGACCTCGGCCGCGGTCAGCAGGCCGTCCTCGACCAGCAGGTCAAGGTCGATCAGATACGGGTTGCCCGCCGCGGCGGAAAAGCACTGGTAGGGCGAATCGCCGAAGCCGGTGTGGCCGAGCGGCAGCACCTGCCAGTAGGTCTGGTGCGCATCCGCAAGGAAATCGACAAAGTCATAGGCTGTTTGGCCCATCGTGCCCACGCCGTGCGGCGAGGGCAGGGAGGTGACGTGCGCAAGCACGCCACTGGAGCGTTTGAACATACTTTTCTTCCCCCAATCAATATGCAATTATTATAGCACAGCTTGCCGGATTTCCCAAGAAATATATTGCAGGCAGCGGAAAGGGAGGCTGTGTATCAAATTCCCTTGCAAATCCACGTCCGTCCCTGTATAATGAAAACACTGAAAAATCGAAAAAAGGGGAATTTTAACGCATGAGAATGCGCAAAAAGAAAAATCTGGACGTGCGCTTTGCGGCGTGCGCGGATGTGATGGCGTTCGAGCCGAAGGAACAGCGCGGCAAGTGGCGCGCGCTGTTCGGCAATGACCAGCCGCTGCATCTGGAGATCGGCTGCGGCAAGGGGCGCTTCGCCATCGGCATGGCGGAGCAGCACCCGGATATCAACTTCATTGCTGTCGAGCGGGAGGAGGGCGCGCTCATCATGGCGGCCGAGCGCTGCCAGCTGCATCCGCTGCCCAACCTGCGGTTCGTGTCGTTTGACGCCGCCGAGCTGCGCGAGGTGTTCGCGCCCGGCGAGGTCGACCGCATCTACTTAAATTTTTCCGACCCGTGGCCGCCCAACCGCCAGCGCAAGCGCCGCCTGACCTGGCGCGCATATCTCGAGGTATACGACGAGATCCTCGCGCGGGAGGGCGATATCTGCTTTAAGACCGACAACC
>USLE01000224.1 GCA_900555465.1 uncultured Butyricicoccus sp. | reverse complement strand
GTCCACACCCGCGGAGATCTTGGTCGCAGCGATGCCGATGATATTGTCGCGGAAGCCCGCGCGCTCGCGCGTCGAAATCGTAATGGACGCGAACGGCATAAAGATGCGGTACGCGCACACGACCTGCAAAAGCTGCGGCTCGTGCACGTCCCTGGGGTTGATCTCCGCATTGTTGATGATCGGCCGCAGACGCGGACAGGAGAACGCGATCTCCGCGTGCGGGTACTTGCGCTGGATCAGGTAGGCGTGCATACCGGTCGCGAACGCATCCTTGCGGAAATCGGACAGGCCGAGCAGCGCCGCGAAGCCCACGCCGCGCATGCCGCCCATCAGGGCGCGCTCCTGCGCGTTTAAGCGGTACGGGAAAATGCGCTTATGCCCGCCGAGGTGCAGGGTCTTGTACTTGTCCGCGTCGTAGGTCTCCTGGAATACGGTGACATAGTCCACGCCGCACTCGTGCAGATAGGCGTATTCGTCCACATTGAGCGGGTAGATCTCAATGCCGATCACGCGGAAATATTTGCGCGCGATCTTGACCGCCTCGCCGATGTAGCTGACCGGCGACATTGTACGGCTTTCGCCGGTGAGCATGAGAATTTCCTGCAAACCGGTATCTGCAATGGCTTTCATCTCCTGCTCGACCTCGTCCATGTCGAGCTTCGCGCGGCGGATCTTGTTGTGGCAGTTAAAACCGCAGTAAATGCAGTAATTCTCGCAGTAGTTGGCGATGTACAGCGGCGTGAACATCTGCACCGAGTTGCCGAAGTGCTTGCGCGTCTCAGCCTGCGCGCGCTGCGCCATCTGCTCGAGAAAGGGCGCGGCCGCGGGCGACAGCAGCGCAGCGAAGTCCTCCGGCCCGAGCACGTCCTTATTTAGCGCGCGCTGCACGTCGGCAGCGGTGTAGTGGTCCGCGTCGTAGGCGTTCATGCGGGCGATGACCTCGTCCTGGATCTCCGAGCCGATGTTGTCCATGCCCGGCTGATAGGCCATGTGGTCGGTCTCGGCGGTGATGTATTTCGCGGAGATGATCTCCTCTTTTGTCTCATTCATAGGGTAATACCTTCTTTATATCGGATAGAATGTCAGGAATATGCTGTAAATCGGGCGCGCAATGCGCGCCCCTACGAAATATGGACGCAGCGTTTGGCGCGCCGAGTCGTGGCCCAGGCCAGCCTCTCTTGCCGCTGCACGGCAATTCACCTTCTCGCGCCCTACGGTGAGGTGCTGCAAGCGGCACTACGCCCCTACGGGGTGGCAGCTCACTTTTGCTTACCCTTTCGGGCAACCGCCTGAAGGGCGGTTCTTAGCGAGTCGGAGGCCGCATTCCAGCCCGCTACGAGCGGGCACTTACCCCGCCCCCGGACAGGGGCGGCGCGCCGGGTCGTCGCGCCCTACGAATCACTGATCCCTTGGAGGGGACTCAGTCCCGCAAAAACCCGGTCAGCGGCGAAGATGCCGCGGCGGTCTCGCGCACGCGGCCGAGGCCCGCCAGATACGCCGTGCGGCCCGCCTCGATCGCCTTCTTGAACGCCTCCGCCATTGCCGGGATATCGCCCGCGGTCGCGATCGCGGTGTTCGCCATGACCGCGGCTGCGCCCATCTCCATCGCCTCGCACGCCTGCGACGGGCGGCCGATGCCCGCGTCCACGATGATCGGCAGGTCGATCTCGTCGATCAGGATCTTGATGAACTCGCGCGTCGCGAGGCCCTTGTTTGTGCCGATCGGCGCGCCGAGCGGCATGATGCACGCCGCGCCTGCGCTGACCAGATCGCGCGCTACGTTCAAATCCGGGTACATATACGGCATGACGACAAAGCCCTCTTTCGCCAGGATCTCGGTCGCCTTGATGGTCTCCTGATTGTCCGGCAGCAGGTACTTGGAGTCGCGCATGATCTCGATCTTGACAAAGTCGCCGCAGCCACACTCGCGCGACAGCCGCGCGATGCGCACAGCTTCATCCGCGTTGCGCGCGCCCGAGGTGTTGGGCAGCAGGGTCACACCCTCGGGAATGTAGTCCAGAATATTGGCCGCGCCGCCCTCGTTCGCGCGGCGCAGCGCGAGCGTGATGATCTGCGCGCCCGCGTTGTGCACCGCGGCGTTGATCAGATCGAGCGAATACTTGCCTGAACCCAGAATAAAGCGGGAGGTGAATTCATGCCCGCCCAAAACCAATTTGTCTTCCATGTCAAATTTTCTCCTTTTTTGTCCATTTTTCCTTGACCGGATGAAATCCGTCCGATATACTGTTGATAATGAAAGAATTAAAAGGTGTATATATTGAAAAAGTTTATTGAAGAATTCAAGGCCTTCGCGCTGCGCGGCAACGTGATGGACATGGCTGTCGGTGTTATCATCGGCGGCGCATTCTCCGGCATCGTCACATCCCTGACGGATAATTTTATCACACCGATCATCAGTCTGGTCGGCGGCACCCGTTACAGCTGGGAGCAGATCAACGGGTTTGTCAGCAGCTTTGTCGGTACGGTTGTCAACTTCCTGATCATGGCGTTCATCCTGTTCTGCCTGCTCAAAGCAGTCAACAAACTCATGGCGCTCGGCAAAAAGCCTGAAGCGCCCGCCGCACCGACCACCAAGAAGTGCCCCTACTGCTGCAGCGAGATCCCGATCGAGGCGGTCAAGTGCGCGCACTGCGCCTCCGAGCTGCCGAAAACCGAATAAGTACATTGGAAAAAGGCCGCAGGGCCTTTTTCTTTTGCCCCTTTACGGCTCGCGCTCGCCGAGCAGCAGCCGCAGCACCATCGTCGCCTGCTGCGCGGCGCAGAGCGCGACGCGCAGCGCCATCAGCCCGATGCCGTCCGCAATGTCGCTCGTGCCGTCCCCGCAGACGTACAGGCGGCCGAACCGGCGCTCGATGCGCATGGCGTTCGCTGAGCCGTACCCCGCCATGCCGCTGCCGGAGACGATGGGTGTGTCCGGCAGACGCTCGAGCAGCGTTTCGATCAGCATAGCCTTCTGGTCCGCGCGGTCGAACGCTTCGCACACCACATCGCAGTCCACAAACAGGCGCGCAGCGTTCGCCGGGATGACGCGCTCTGTATACGTTTCGTAATTTAAATACGGATTGATTGCTTCTAGTTGTTCCTGCAGCGCGAGCGTCTTGGGGATGCCGATGTCCTTCATCGTATAGTGCTGCCGGTTGAGGTTGGTGATATCAACCACATCGAAATCCACCAGCACCAGCCGCCCCACGCCCAGCCGCGCCAGATGCACGGCGATATTCGAGCCAAGCCCGCCCAGACCCGCGATGCCGACCGCGGCGCGGTCGAGCTTGTCCTGTATGGCTGCGCCGTGCCGCTCGACCAGCGCGGCGTGCAGCTCTTCCTGTGTCAGGTACATACTCAGCCCCCGCCCACGAACTGCACGATCTCAAGCGTGTCCGTATCGCACAGCGGCTCGTCCGCAAAGCGGGCGCGCGGCACGATCTGCCCGTTCTTCTCCACCGCAACGCGCTGCGGGTCGTGCCCCAGCTCCAGCAGAAGCGACTGCAC
>USLE01000223.1 GCA_900555465.1 uncultured Butyricicoccus sp. | reverse complement strand
ATACCCATACGCCGCTGAAATCGGCGAGGTTGGTGTTGTTGAAATCAGCCATTGTAGAATTCCCCTTTCAATTAGATGATGTGCTTCTTCTGAAGCTCGGAAACCAGCTCTTCGCAGGTGGACTTGTCCGCGCCCTCGAGCATGCGGCCCTGGCCCTTCTGCGGGGGGGTGAAGGACTTGAAGATGTTGGTCGGAGAACCCTTCAGGCCGATGGTAGCCGGGTCGATCAGCGGATCATCCTTCAGGGTGTTGTAGTCATAAACCTCAACCGGCTTGTTGTAGCAGCTCATGATGCCCTTGATGGACATGTAGCGCGGCACGTTCAGTTCCTTGATGCAGGTGATCAGGCAGGGGGTCTTGGTCTGGATGGTCATATAGCCGTCCTCGAGCATACGCTTGACGGTAACGGTAGCGCCGTCCTTCTGGATGTCGGCAGCGTAGGAGATCTGCGGGATGCCGAGCTTCTCCGCGATCTGGGAGCCTACCTGCGCGGTGTCGCCGTCGATTGCCTGACGGCCGCAGAATACAACGTCGTCGTCCTCGAGGCCGATCTTCTTAATCGCAGCGGCGAGGATCTGGGAGGTAGCGAAGGTATCCGAGCCGCCGAACTCACGGGCGGAAACCAGCACAGCCTCGTCCGCGCCCATTGCGAGCAGCTCACGCAGCATGCCCTGCGCCGGGGGAGGACCCATCGTAACAACGACAACCTTGCAGCCGGTTGCGTCCTTGAGCTTGAGGGCTGCTTCGACAGCGTTCTTGTCGTCCGGGTTGATGATGGTAGCCATAGAAGCGCGGTTCAGGGTGCCGTCGGGATTGACTGCAACCTTGCCGGAGGTATCCGGAACCTGCTTTACACAAACGATAGCTTTCATGTTCAGTTTTCCTCCTATTTCTTACTTGCCGAGAATGTTGCCGGAGATAACGACGCGCTGGATCTCGCTCGTGCCCTCGTAGATCTCGGTGATCTTGGCGTCGCGCATCATGCGCTCAACCGGGTAATCCTTGGTGTAGCCGTAGCCGCCGTGGATCTGGACCGCCTTGGTGGTGATCTTCATGGCAGCCTCGGAAGCGAACAGCTTAGCGGTAGCAGCGTCGAGGGTGAAGGGCTTGCCTTCGGTCTTGAGGGTAGCAGCCTTGTAGGTCAGCAGGCGGGCAGCTTCGATGGCAACGTGCATGTCAGCGAAGACGAACTGAGTGTTCTGGAACTTTGCGATCGGACGGCCGAACTGCTCACGGGTCTTGGCAAAGTTCATGGATTCCTCCATCGCGCCCTCGGAGATGCCGAGCGCCTGCGCTGCGATGCCGATACGGCCGCCGTCCAGGGTCTGCATGGCGATCTTGAAGCCCTTGCCTTCCGGCCCGAGCAGGTTTTCCTTCGGAACGATGCAGTCGGTGAACACGATTTCCGCCGTGGGCGAGCCGTGCAGGCCGAGCTTTTCCTCGTGCTTGCCGACAGAGAAGCCCGGGAAGGAGCTCTCTACGATGAAGGCAGAGATGCCGCGGGTGCCCTTGGACTTATCGGTCATAGCGAAGACAACGAAAACGTCCGCTACGTAGCCGTTGGTGATGAAGATCTTGGAACCGTTCAGGACATAGTGGTCGCCCTCGAGGACAGCGGTGCAGGTGCCCTTGGCAGCGTCAGAGCCGGCGTCCGGCTCGGTCAGCGCGAAAGCGCCTACCTTGTGGCCCTCGGTCAGCATGCGGAGGTACTTCTCCTTCTGCTCGGGGGTGCCGTGCTGGATGATCGGGCCGCAGCACAGGCCGTTGTGGGTTGCGAGGATGTCGCCGGTGGAGGCGCACTGCTTGGAAAGCTCCTCGATCGCGATCGCAGAGCAGAGGTCGTCTGCGCCCGCTCCGCCGTATTCTTCAGGCACGATCATGCCCATCACGCCCAGGTCGAACAGCTTCTCGATGTTCTCGCGGGGATAAGTAGAGGTTTTGTCGGTTTCCGCAGCGATGGGCTTGACTTCATTCTCGGTGAAATCACGCATCATCTGGCGAACCAGTTCCTGTTCACGGGTCAGATGGAAATCCATGTTCAAGTCTCCTTTTTGTTTGGTAATTTATTGCCGATGCCGACGGAGAGCCGGCGTTCCGCCATGAAAAAGCAGCCGCGCAGCGCGGCAGGACAAACCGGACCACGTCCCCGCCGGGTGGCAGAGGATGGTCTGATTTCGGTTGTATTTTGCATATATTTTTGTTAAGTTTTGTTTACGTCTATCAATATACCACACCGGATTTATCGCGTCAACTGTAAAAATGAACGGAATAAAACAATAAATTTGTTTATTTGTAAGTAAGTCTTGGGCAATGTTACTCACATACAGACCGGACACTGTCAAACTGTCGAAAATTGGTGGCAGAATCTGGTTAATCTGCCAATGAAGGCCGAAAAATGCACAGAAAAACAGGGGGAGATCCGGCGTCCGGATCTCCCCCTGCGAAAGCGTCATTCTTCCTTGTCCTGCTGCGCGCGGAGCTGATGCTCCTTGACCATCAGGCCCTGTTCATAGCGCTCGATCTTGTAGTTCAAGCGGTCGAGCGAGCGCTGCATGTCCTCCATGCGCTCGATCAGCTGGTCGCGCTGCTCGATCAGGATGGCCTTGCGCGCGTCGACGGTGGCGTCGCCCTGCTGAAACAGCGCGACGTATTCGATCAGCGCCTCGATCTGCACGCCTGCCGCGCGCATGCACTTCATCAGCTCGATCCAGCCGCAGGATACCTCGTCGTAGTCGCGGATGCCGCTTTTGGTGCGCGGCACGGGCGGGATCAGGCCGATGCGCTCGTAATAGCGCAGGGTGTCGGCGGAAATATCGTATTTTTTGCTCACTTCTGCGATGGTCATCGGCGTTGCCTCCGTTTCATTGGAATCGTTGTTTACTGCGCGGCGGCCTCGTTCACGCAGCGCAGCGCGTTCAGGCTGCGCGGGTAGCCCAGATAGGGAAGGCACTGGGAGATGATCTTGATGAGAAATTCCTTGCTGTTGCCGACAAGCATATTACCGGCCGCGTGGCTCGTGAGCTGCGGCTCGCAGCCGCCCTGTCCCGCGAGGAAGCAGAAAGTGATCATCTCGCGCTGCTTGTGATCCAGACCGGTGCGGGTGTAGTAGTCGCCGAAGCAGTTGTCCGCCAGCCAGCGGTTGATATGACGGCTCTCCTCCGGGCCGCTGTCCTGAAAACCGCGCATGCCCTCGCCAAAGATATCCACCTGCGTCTGATTGCCGGCCTCGAGGCGGGTCTCCCGCGTGGTGGTCGATTGGCCGGGGAGGGGCAGGGCAATGCCCTCGGCCTCGAATACCTCGTTGACCGCGTGCAGGAAGGGATAGGTCCGGCCAATGCCGAGGTATGCGGTCGCCTGATACACGGTCTCCTTGATCTCGACCGGGGTGACGCCGCAATGCAGCGCCGCGGGCACCATCGCGCGGAAGGCGTCCAGCCCCTGACAGCCGAGCAGGGCCGCGAGGATCACGAGCAGGCGGGTGCGGTCGTCCAGATCGTCCTGGTTCACCACCTCGTCGCACG
>USLE01000222.1 GCA_900555465.1 uncultured Butyricicoccus sp. | reverse complement strand
GTCGAGCGCGCGGACGTGTGCGTCATTATGATCGACGCGACCGAGGGCGTGACCGAACAGGACACCAAGGTCGCGGGCGAGGCGCACAACGCGGGCAAGGCGTGCATCATCGTGGTCAACAAGTGGGACCTTGTCGAGAAGGACGGCTCCACCATGAAGGAATACACGCTGCGCGTGCGCGAGGGGCTGGCATATATGCCCTATGCGCCCGTGCTGTTCATCTCGGCGCAGACCGGCCAGCGCGTGGATAAGCTGTTTGCGCTCATCAAAGAAGTATATGAGCAGAACCACATGCGCATCCCGACCGGACGCCTCAACTCCATTCTCGCAGAGGCGACCGCGCGCGTGCAGCCGCCGACCGACAAGGGCCGCCGCCTGCGTATCTTCTATATGACGCAGGCCTCCACCTGCCCGCCGACCTTCGTCTGCTTCTGCAACGATGCGCGTCTGTTCCACTTCTCGTACCAGCGGTATCTGGAAAACCAGATCCGCGAGGTGTTCGGGCTGACAGGCACGCCGGTGCGCATGGTGATCCGCGAGCGCGGGGACAAGAACTGATCCCGGAAAACGCGGCAACAACGACAGAATAAGGGGACATGACTATGACAATCACGCGGTTTGTGATCATTGCGGTGTGCGCATACCTGCTCGGCTCGCTGAGCTTTGCGATCATCGTCAGCAAGGTAACGCTCGGCAAGGATATCCGCAATTACGGCAGCGGCAACGCGGGCCTGACCAACGCCTACCGCACGATGGGTGCGGGCAAAACGCTGTTCGTGCTGCTTGGCGACATCGCAAAGGGCGCGGCGGCGATCACGATCGGCGCGGTTCTCGCCGGGCCGGTCGGCAAGCTGGTCGCAGGCATTTTCGTGATACTCGGGCACATGTTCCCCGTGTATTTCGGCTTCCGCGGCGGCAAGGGCGTGCTCGTGGGCGCGGTTATGCTGCTGCTGTTTGACTGGCGCATTTTCCTGATTGCATTTGTGCTGTTTTTCGCTGCGGTGTTTGTGACACGGTGGATCTCGCTCGGCTCGATCCTCGGCGCAATCAGTTTCCCGATCACTACGTTCCTCTTCTACCATGATCCGGTTTTGACCGCGATGGCGTTCGGCATGGCGGTGGCGGTCGTTTTCATGCATCGCTCCAACATCGCGCGCATCCTGCATGGCGAGGAAAATAAATTTTCGTTTAAGAGCAAAAAAACCATTGAACAATCGTCGTCCGACGGGGAGGAGCACGCAGAATGAAGGTTTTTGTACTGGGTACCGGCGGCTGGGGCATTGCGCTGGCCATGCTGCTGCATGAAAACGGCCATGAGGTGACCTCGTGGACCTTTTTCCAGGAGGAGTGCGATTTGCTGCACCGCGAGCGCGCCAATGAAAAGCTGCTGCCGGGCGTCAAGATCCCGGAGGGCATTGAGATCACGACAGATATGTCGGGCGCCGCGCACGCGGATCTGGTGGTGCTGGCGGTGCCGTCGTTTGCTGTAGCGTCGACGGCGGAGCAGCTCTCCGCGATCCTGCCCGCGGGTAAGGTCGTGGTCAACGTGGGCAAGGGTCTGGACTCCAAGCACGGCTACTGCCGCTTCTCCGAGACTATCAGCCGCGCAATGGGCGGCAAAAATCCGGTCGTTGCGCTGACCGGCCCGACCCATGCGGAGGAAGTCGCGCGCTGCGTGCCGACTGCGATCGTCGCAGCGTCCGAGAGCCGCGAGGCGGCTGAACTGACCCAGTCTGCGTTCATGAACGACCGGTATTTTCGCGTTTACACCTCGTCCGATATCATCGGCTGCGAGCTGGGCGGCGCGTTTAAGAATATCATTGCGCTCGGCGCGGGCATTGCGGACGGCTTAGGGCTGGGCGACAACTCCAAGGCGGCCTTTATGACCCGCGGCCTGACCGAGATCGCGCGTCTCGGCATGACGCTCGGTGCCAAGCAGGAGACCTTTGCGGGCCTGTCCGGCGTGGGCGACCTGATCGTCACCTGCTGCTCAATGCACTCGCGCAACCGCCGCGCAGGCATCCTGATCGGCCAGGGCAAGACCGCAGAGCAGGCGATGAAGGAGGTCGGCGCAACGGTCGAGGGCTATTACGCGACCGAAGCGGGCTACCACCTCGCCAAACAGCAGGGCGTGTCCATGCCGATCACCGAAGCGATGTATGAGGTGCTGTACAACGGCCTGCCCGCAACCGAGGGCATCCGTATGCTGCTCAGACGGCCGCGCCGCGGGGAGCATGAGGAGGTTTGGGTGCACTGAAGTGCGCATCCGATCATAGAGGAAAAGAGGCAAACCGAATGAACAAGACAAGCAGGAAGCGCCTTGCCGCGCTGCTGGCGGCCGGCTGCATGATGCTGCCGCTCGGCGGCTGCGCGTTGTTTGGCGGCGGGCAGACCGCGGAAAGCACGATGACCGCGGAGGAGTACCTCGACGAATTCGAGGACATCGCGGACGAGATGCTTGATACGCAGGAAGAGCTTGCGTCCTTCGATCCGTCCGCGGCGGATGCGGCGGACGAGATTCAGGACATGAAGGAGCCGTATGAGGCGTTCATGGCGCTCAACCCGCCCGAGGACTACGCCGAGGCGCATGAGGAAATGCAGGACGGCTGCGAGGCGATGCTGGACTATATCGACGCCGCGACCGGCGGCGAAGGCGCGGAGTCGGCCTCCGAGATGCTGCAGACCGTGGTCGATCACTTTGCCGAGGCTGCAACGCTGATCGCACAGCTGGACGCGGCATAACTGAATACCGCAGGAGAGAAAAGGCGTCCCGCAGCGGACGCCTTTGGTTTGCACTTTGCAGCCCGATTTGTTATAATAACAGAAAAGGAATTCATCTTGCCACGAGCCGGCGCGTCTGCGGATTTTTTTCGCCCGCCGCTCGGGTATACTGTTTGATATATTTGCTGAACAAGGCGGAGGAAACTATGGAGCACATCAACGAATGTATCGCGGCGCTGCGCGCGGCCGCGCCTGATATAGATATCCTGAAAGAGGAACCCATGAGACGGCACACCACGTTTGCCATCGGCGGGCCGGCGGATCTTTTCATCCAGCCCAAGACCCGCCGGGAGCTGGCGGGCGCGCTCAGCGTGCTGCGCGAGCGCGGCATCCCGTTCCTGCTGCTGGGCAACGGCTCGAATATGCTGGTGGCCGATGCGGGCATCCGCGGCGCGGTGGTATGCACGACTGAGCTGGACGAGGTGCGCATCGGCGAGGACGGATACACCCTGACCGCCGAGGCCGGCGCACTGCTGGGGCGCGTGGCGCGCCGTGCGCAGCGCGCGGGACTGACCGGCGTGGAGTTCGCAGGCGGCATCCCGGGCAGCGTGGGCGGCGCCGTGTTTATGAACGCGGGCGCATACGACGGCCAGATGGCCGGCGTGGTGGAGCAGACCGAGTATCTGGACGAGGCGGGCGAGCTCCACACCCTGACCGGGGAGGAGCACGGCTTTGCCTACCGCGGCAGCGTGTTCCGCGCGCACCCGGACTGGACGGTCGTGCGCTCGACCCTGCGCCTGCAGC
>USLE01000221.1 GCA_900555465.1 uncultured Butyricicoccus sp. | reverse complement strand
GTTCCCCTCTCGTCCACCGCGATATAGGTCTTGTGCACTACGGTGTCGAGGAAGTGCTGCTGTCCCGGCAAACCGGACGGGTCGAGCATGGCACTTAGGTCGGCGGTTTCCGGGTCATATACCGTCTGCACGCCGAGCGCCTGCAAGGCTTCGTCCAGCGCAGCGCTGTACTCCACCTTAAACTTCGGCACCGAGACATTCACGTCCCCGTAGGTGAATTCCGCATTGTCCAGGAAGTGCTGCACATCCAGCGTATCGTCCGCCTTGATCAGGTACATGCTGAAATCCGCATCGCGGAACAGCTCGAAGTTGTCGCCCTCCATGTTGTCAACCGCATAGTTCCTGTAGGGCATTTCGAGCGCCTCGATGCCCGGCGTGGCATAATAGCCGAAGCCGTTCGTCTGGTGCATCATATCAACCGTGCCGGTCGTGCCGTCCGCATTCGTGAAATCCGCCTTTTCCGTGCGGGCTTCATTGAACTCGCTTGCCCACGCGGCCTTGAAGTACACTGCATTGACCAGCGCGGTGGCAAATTCCCGGTTGTCCTCGGTCAGGATGGTCGGGATCTTGCCGTGCGTCTTTTCGTCCGCCCACGCATTGACCCGCTCGACCGAATCCGCATCCGTGACCTCCTGCACCTCAGCGCGGAAATATTCGTTCATCTCGCGCACATAGTCCGGCAGGAACGCGCCCGCGCCGTCAAACCGGCTCTGGTTGAGCCAGAGCGAGTTTGCGGTTTCGAGCGACATGATGCGCGCATAGCCGTCATAGGTCTCGAGCAGCTCCTTGACGCTCTGGTTGAACGCATCCAGATCGTCGATGTGCAGGGCGCTCAGCAGCTCCTGCTGCGTTTTGCCCTTTGCGCCGTTTGCCAGCATGGCAAGGCACAGGCGGATGGAATAGGGCGACACCGACCAGTTGCCCTCCGGGTCCAGCGCGCGCACGAGCGCATCCGCGAACGAGCCGGGCTGCTCAGGGTTCGAGACCGCGCTCGCGGTCACGGCGTTGGCATTGGCGATCCATTCCATCGCTTCTGTGCCGGAAACCGGGTCGTTCGGCCGGAATTCCAGCGCACTGGAAGCCGTGCCGTCCGGATAGGTGACGTTCTGCTCGTCCGACATGTCGATCACACCGTACATCCAGCACTTGCTCACGCCGCTTTGCGCCCACTCCGCAATGTTGTAACCCGCGGGCGAGCCCGTGCCGCAGCCTGCTGGCAGCGCGGTGTATCTGTAGTCCAGATACCGTCCGAGGAAAGCCGCCGCTTCCTGCCGGGTGATGGGATCGTCCAGCCGCAGCGTGCCGAGGGTCTCCCCGTCCCCGTCGCCGTTCAGGATCCATTTGTCAAATGTCCACTTGATTTCGTCCGAGACGTCCGCACCGTCCGTGAAGTACTCCTCCATGTCGATCCACGCGCTGTCCGACACATCCTCGCCCGCGTTCAGCGCCAGTGTTTGCAGGAACCAGCCGCGCGTCGCGGTTTCGGGCGGCGCCGGGGGCGTGGCTGCGGCGTCCGGCGCCTGCGCCGCCCCTGCCCCGGCCGGCAGCAGCAAAGCGAACGCAAGCATGATTGCCAATACCCTTCTTTTCATGTTTATCCCTCCCATACCTTAATCTATTAGGTTAGACGTTGCCGTTTGGCAAACGTTCCGCCTGCAAAAAGCAAAAACTCCCCTGAGGGGAGTTTTTTTCAGCATTTGAGCGCTTCGTCCTCGATATGCACCGTGATGCGGTCATAAAACGCCTGTTTCTGCTGTTCATCTTCGAACGCGGAAAACGGCACGATGATCGCGGAGAACTCATCGACAAAAATATAGTAGTGCCTGTCGTCCGACGCGGTGCGCTGCACGGCCTCATACTGGTAGACCGTGTCCTCGTTTTCGCCCACCAGCTCAAACTCATCTTCGCGCAGCGTGAGCGTCTTAGGCCCGCAGAGCTGCTTGTTTTTGGCATTGCGCAGAATGCGCTCGGTGTTCTTGACCACCTTGCGCTTCATATACCAGGGCGTGCCGAAAAAGCACACGGCCGCCAGCGCCACATATACCGCGACCGAAAACACGCTCAGCCCATGCACAAAGTACATCAGCGCAGTGCCGCCCGCAAGCACGAGCACCGCCGTCATGATGCGCGTCATCAGGATGCTGCGCTGCACGACCGCGTTGTTGACGTAATAATTGAGGTTAAAGTCGATATAATCCTGTTTTGTGATATCGTAATGCAGTTCCATAGCAGGCTCCTTTGGTTTTGCTGCTTCCATTGTACATAAAAACGCGCGCAAAAGCAAGCATAAGCGCAGCATTTGCACCGCTCCGCCGGCCGCGCTGCGCTTGACAGGCCGGGCGCTTTGCTCTACTATTAACGGGAAAGGGGATGTTCCGGGTGCGCAGGCTGTTTGTTGCTGCCGCCGCGCTGCTTTATGCGGGGTTTCTGGTTCTCGACCTGACCCGCGCCGCAGACAGCGCCCCGCTCAAGTTCGCCGCCATCTCGCTGTGCTTTGCAGCCGCGCTTCCCGGCGCGCGCACGGCGGACGGCCGCCTGACGGCGCTTGCGCTGGCCTTTGCTGTCTTCGCAGACCGGTTCCTGCTCGCGCCGGACGGGCGGTACCTGCTCGGTGTTTCCCTGTTCTGCGTCGTACAGGCGCTGTACTGCGCGCGCCTCATCCGCTGGCGCGGCGGCATCCGCCGCTGCATGCTTGCCCTGCGCCTCCTGCCGCTCGCGGCGTTTTTGTTCGCACAGGACGCGCTCCCTGCGCTCGTCCTGCTGTATTTTGTAAACCTTGTGTGCAGCGCGCTCGAGGCCGTCTGCTTCCGCCCGGCAAGCAGGCAGACCCGCCTGTTTGCTTTGGGGCTCGCGCTGCTTATCTGCTGCGACATCTGTGTCGGCGCGTTCAACCTCGGCCTTTGGACGGGCTTTACCCGCGTGGGGATGTGGCTGTTCTATCTGCCCTCCCAGGTGCTGGTCGTCCTGTCCGCCGACCCCAAAGGAGTTTGACCCATGAGACCATCCAAACCGCTTTCCATCCTGCTTTCGCTGGCGCTCGCGCTGTTTTTCCTGAGCGCCGCCATCGCGGTGCCCATCCTGTGCCGCCCGTTTTACTACCGCCAGATCGACGCGCTCGATCTGCCCGGGCAGACCGGCTGGAGCGAGCAGACCATCCGCGGCGCCTATGATGAGGTGATGGACTATCTGGTGTGCGGCGCGCCGTTCGGCACGGGCGAGCTGCGCTGGTCGGAGAGCGGTCAGGCGCACTTTGCAGACTGCCGCACGCTCTTCCGGCTGGACTTTGTGCTGCTGGGCGTGTCCGCCGTGGTGCTCGCAGTGCTTGCGGTGCTGTACCGCCGCGGGAAAATCGCCTTCCATCTCTTTTGCGGCCGCAGCCCCGCCTTCTGGGCGGCAGCCGGGCTGAGCGCGGTGTTCCTGCTCGCCGCCCTCTGGGCTGTGATCGACTTTACCGGCCTGTTCACCGCGTTCCACCATATGTTCTTCCCCGGCAAGACCAACTGGGTGTTCGACTGGCGCACGGATGAGA
>USLE01000220.1 GCA_900555465.1 uncultured Butyricicoccus sp. | reverse complement strand
TGACCGCGGGCAGCGCTGGGCGGTCGGGATCGAACCGCGCCAGATCCGCATAGCTCAGCTCGGGACGGCGCAGCAGGTCGATCAGCTTGCAGCCCGCCTTGACCGGCGCACTGTTCTTGCCCGCAAGGAAGCCGTTCAGCGCGTCCGACGGCGCGATGCCGACCGAGGCCACGCGGTCGATCTCCTGCTGCACGGCCTCGTACTTGCGGCGCACCTTTTCCCCTCGCTCGGGCGGGTTAAGACCGATGCGCACGCCGATCGGCACCAGACGTTCGTCCGCGTTGTCCTGCCGGAGCAGTAGGCGGTATTCCGAGCGCGAGGTCATCATGCGGTAGGGTTCGTTCGTGCCTCGCGTGACCAGATCGTCGATCAGCGTGCCGATGTAGCCGTCCGCGCGGTCGAGGATGAGCGGCTCCTCCCCTTTCAGCTGCAAAGCCGCGTTGACGCCCGCGACCAGACCCTGTGCCGCAGCTTCCTCATAGCCGGACGAGCCGCAGAACTGGCCCGCGCCGTACAGGCCCTTTATCTTTTTGGTCTCGAGTGTGGGCCGCAGCTCGAGCGGATCGACGCAGTCATACTCGATCGCATATGCCGGGCGCATGACCTCGGCGTGCTCCAAGCCCTTGACCGTGTGCAGCATCTTGAGCTGCACGTCAAACGGCATGGAGGACGAAAAGCCCTGCACATAGATCTCCTCGGTGTCCAGTCCCATCGGCTCGAGGAACAGCTGGTGCCGCGGCTTGTCCGCAAAGCGGACCACCTTATCCTCGATGGACGGGCAGTAGCGCGGGCCGACGCCCTCGATTTTTCCGCCATAGAGCGGCGAGCGGTCGAGGTTTTCGCGGATGACCTCGTGGGTTTCGCCCGTGGTATAAGTCAGATAGCAGACCGCCTGATTGCAGGGCGGCCGGTCGGTGTCGAACGAGAACGGGATGATCTCCTCCTCGCCCTGCTGCACCTCGAGGCCGGAAAAGTCGATCGAGCGGCGGTGGATGCGCGGCGGGGTGCCGGTCTTGAACCGCTGCAAACGCAGGCCGAGCCCGCGCAGCGAATCGGTCAGCGGCTTTGCCGCCGCGAGCCCGTCCGGGCCGCTCTCGCGCATATAGTCGCCGATGATGATGCGCCCGCCGAGGAAGGTGCCCGAGGCGACAATGACCGCCTTCGCAGGATGGCACGCGCCGATCGCGGTCACGACCGCGCTGACCGCGCCGTTTTCGGTCTCGATCGAGACGATCTCGTCCTGCATGAGCCGCAGGTTTTCCTGCTGCTCGAGCGCGTGCTTCATATAGGAGCGGTATTTGACGCGGTCAGCCTGGGCGCGCAGGGAATGCACCGCCGGGCCTTTGCCGCGGTTGAGCATGCGGTACTGAATGCAGGCCGCGTCCGCCGCGCGCGCCATCTCGCCGCCCAGCGCGTCGATCTCGCGCACCAGATGCCCCTTGGCCGTGCCGCCGATCGCGGGGTTGCAGGGCATGTTGCCGACTGCGTCCAGATTGATCGTGAAGCACGCCGTGTGCATCCCGAGCCGGGCCGCGGCCAGCGCAGCCTCGATGCCCGCGTGCCCCGCGCCGATGACGACAACGTCAAACGCCTCCGCCGGAAACCCGGTCATTGACATCCCTCCTGAAAAAAATACGCATCGTAATTTGTCGAAAATAAGCCTTGATTCATCTGTGTTTGTGCATACCTGTTGATAACTCTGTGTAAACTTTGGATAACTTGACTTTGCGGTCAAAATTTTGATTACATTTTGTAATATACATGTTCATATATTTCAATATGTATATTTCTTATGTAAAATCAGAAAAGGACCGCTGCGCGCGGCAGGCGGCCCTTTTTTCCATTCTCTCTTTTACTTGCCGACGCAGAAATCCGAGAAGATCCGCGAAACAACCGCCTCGGTCACGGTCTCGCCGGTGATCTCGCCCAGGGCAGCGATCGCGCCCTCGGCGTCCATCACGACCGCATCCGGGGTCATGCCGGACTGCGCCGCGTAGAGCGCAGCTTCGCACCGCTCGGCAGCGCGCGCAAGCGCGGCGGCCTGGCGGGCGTTGGTGATCAGCGCGCCGTCAAACGCGCCGTCCCCCAGCCCGACCGTGCGCGGGATGAGCGAAAGCAGCTTGTCCATGCCCTCGCCGGTCTTGGCGGACAGCGGCACGATGTGCAGGAAGTGCTTTTTGAGCAGCTTTTCGTCGATCTGCTGCGGCAGGTCGACCTTGTTGACGACCGCGATCGCGCGGTGTCCGGCCGAGCGCGCCAGCACGAGCATATCCTCGTCCCCGATGGGCCCCGAGCCGTCGAACACCGCGAGAATGAGCGAGGAAGCCGAAGCCTCCGCCATCGCGCGGTCGATGCCCGCCTGCTCGATGGGGTCGGTGGTGTCCCGCAGGCCCGCGGTATCGGTCACGCGCAGCAGCAGCTGCCCGACCTTGACGTTTTCCTCGATCAGGTCGCGCGTCGTGCCCGGGATATCCGTGACGATCGCGCGCTCCCGGCCCAGCAGGGCGTTGAGCAGCGTGGACTTGCCCGCGTTCGGGCGGCCCAGAATGACGCAGGGCACGCCTTCGCGCAGGATGCGCCCGCGCTCGTAGCTCTCCGCCATTGCATACAGGCGGCTGGTCGTGCGGTGCAGCAGCGCGGCGGCATCCTCGAACAGCACGGGGTCGATGTCCTCATCCGGGAAATCGACGACCGCGTGGAAGTGCGCCACCATGCCGATCAGCTCCTCGCGCATCTGCTGCACGGGGGAGCCGACCGCGCCCATCACCTGCGCGGCCGCATTCTGCGCGGCCTCCGCGGTGCGGGCGGTGATCAGGTCGTGCACCGCCTCGGCCTCGGACAGGCCCAGCTTGCCGTTGAGAAACGCGCGGCGGGTGAACTCGCCCGCCTCGGCCTGCCGCACGCCCTGCGCGAACAGGGCGTCCAGCCCGAGCTGGAGCACCGCGGTCGAGCCGTGGCACTGCAGTTCGGCCATCGGCTCGCCGGTGTAAGTATGCGGCGCGTGGAACGCGACCGCGTAGCAGCAGTCGATCACCTTTCCCTTTTTGTCGTGCAGCGTGCCGTAAACCAGCTTTTGCGAGGGTGCTTCGGTCAGCTTTTTGCCGCTTTTCGTCTGAAAGACGGCGCTCACTGCCTCGATCGCATGCTCACCCGATACGCGGATCAGACCGATCGGCCCGCCGGCGGAAGAGATGGCGGCAATCGTATCGTTCATAAGCGGTTACCCCGCGTCAGTGATGCGCGCGGTGGTTGTTATCCGGCGCAATAACAACGCGGCGGCCCGGCTCGGTGCCGGTCGAATAGGTGGTAACACCGTTGAAATCCTGCAGCGCAGCGTGGATGATGCGGCGCTCATAGGGGTTCATCGGCTCGAGCGTCATCGAGCGGTGGGACTTGACCACCTTCATCGCCATCTTGCGGGCGAGGCGCTCGAGGCTCTCGGCGCGCTTTTCGCGGTAGTTCTCCGTATTGACCGACAGGCGAACGTGCTCGTCGAGCGCGTTGTTCAGCACGAGCGAGCCAAGGTACTGGATCGCGTCCAGCGTGTC
>USLE01000219.1 GCA_900555465.1 uncultured Butyricicoccus sp. | reverse complement strand
CATCCATCACGGTCAGCCCGGCGGGGTCGATCGCGAAATAGTCAAGCGCTTTTTCGATCTTTTTGCCGCCGCGGGACACAAAGGCGTTTTCGTTGCCGCGCACCTCGAGGGGCGCGTTTTCGTCCACCATGTCGCCCGCCTTGCCGGCTTTCTGCCCCGCGATATAGACAATGCCCTCCATGATCGCGGTCTTGGCGCGCTCGCGCGAGGGGCAAAGCCCTTTTTCAAACAGCAGTACGTCCAGTCTTTTTTTAGCCACGGCTGTTTTCCTTTCTCTTTGATTGATTGACCACAAATGCGGCGATCCCTTCCGCGTCGAGGCCGCAGTGGCGGTACACCTCATCCACACCGCCGTGCGGCAGGAAGCGGTCGCCGGTGTTCAGCAGGTCGGTGCGCGATGCACGGCGGCCGGCGACCCATTCGCCGAGGCCGCCGCTCTGCACATTGTCCTCGATCACAACGCACCAGCCGGACAGCTCGTCCTGCTTTTCGGCAAACGCCTGCTCCAGTCCGCTGCCGATCTGGTTTGCCTTATATACCTGTGCATGGATCTGCTTTTTCTCCAGCAGCTCGGCTGCGGCAAGCGCTTCGTTCACCATCACGCCGTGCGTCAGCAGGGTGACCGTGTGGCCGGGGGCTTCGCGCACGCAGGCAAGCACCTCCTGCACAGTGTCCTTGCGGAACGCGCCCTCCCCGCCGCGGGGATAGCGGATCGCGACCGGCCCGTCCTCGTGATAGACCGCGCGCGTCATCATGCTGCGCAGCTCGCTGAAATTCGAGGGGCAGTATACTTTCATGCCCGGGATCGAACGCAGGAAAGCGATGTCCAGCACGCCGTTGTGCGTCGCGCCGTCCGCGCCGACAATGCCCGCGCGGTCCACGCAGAATACCACATGCAGCCCCTCGATCGCCACATCGTGCACGAGCTGGTCGTAGGCGCGCTGCAAAAACGTCGAATACATCGCAACGACCGGCACCAGCCCCTGCGCAGCCATGCCGGCCGCCATCGCGACCGCGTGCTCCTCCGCGATGCCGACGTCGAAAAAGCGGCTGGGGAAGCGCGACGCGAACCGGGTCAGACCGGTGCCGGACGGCATGGCTGCCGTAATCGCGCAGATGCGCGCGTCCTTTTCCGCAAAGGCGCACAGCTCGCGCCCAAAGCAGGCGGAGAAGTCCTCCTTTTTGTCCGCGGCGAACGCGCCCGACACAGGGTCGAACCTGGATACCCCGTGGTATTTTTCCGGCTCCTGCTCACTGGGGGCGTAGCCGCGCCCTTTCTGTGTGATAACATGCAGCAGCACGGGTTTTTTGATCTTTTTCGCCTGTGCGAGCAGCTCGCACACGCTTTTCAGGTTGTGCCCGTCCACCGGGCCGAGATAAATAAAGCCCATCTGCTCGAACAGCGAGGTCGGCAGCACGAAGCTCTTGATGCGCGCCTTGGCGCGCGAGATCGCGCGCGTCACCGCCGCGCCGCCGGGGATGCGCGCAAGGCGCTCCTTGACGCGCACCTTGGCACGCAGATAGCGCGAATTGACGCGCAGACGCGCCAGATGGCGGCTGAGTCCGCCGACATTCTGCGCAATGGACATATTGTTGTCATTGAGCACGACAAGCAGCGGCTCGCCCGAGGTGCCTGCGTTGCTCAGCGCCTCATATGCCATGCCGCCGGTCAGCGCGCCGTCACCGATGACCGCGACCACATGGTATTTCTGGTTCCTGAGCGTGCGCGCATGCGCCATGCCCAGCGCGACCGAGACCGAGTCCGACGCATGGCCGGTCACGCAGGGGTCGGTCACACTTTCCTCCGGCTTCATAAACCCGGAAAGGCCGCCGTACTGCCGCAATGTATCAAAGCGGTCACGGCGGCCGGTCAATATTTTATGCACATAGCTCTGGTGGCCCACATCATAGATGATGCGGTCGCGCGAGGAGTCGAACTCCCGCTCAAGCGCCACCGCCAGCTCCACTACGCCGAGATTGGAGGCCAGATGCCCCCCTGTGCGCGATACGGAATCCACAATGAACTCCCGCAGCGACGCACAAAGCACGTTCAGCGTATCATATGACAGCCCGCGCAGGTCGGCGGGGCTGGTGATTGTGTCCAAAATCCCGTATCGTTTCATCATTTCCGTTCTTTCTGCCCCACGGCATTCATTTTTTGGCGTCAAACGAGAACGGCAGCACGGAAAGCAGCCGCCCGCACAGCGCAAGCACCTTGCTGCTGAACGCCATCGCTACGCCCTTGCCCGCAGCCTTGCCGCCGATCGTCAACGCGGAGACCATGCCGGTGACAAGCAGCGAGATCACCACCACCATAGGCCCACTCATGCCTGTCGTGATATTAGCCACGATCAGCGCACCGGTTGCACCCGAAATGATACCGCAGATATCGCCCACGACATCATTGCAGATGTTGGAGACCTTTTCTGCGTTGCGCAGCATCCACACAGCTTCCTTTGCACCGCGCACCTTGTGCGCAGCCATAGAATGGAACTCTTTTTCCGTGCCTGAGGCCGCGGCAATGCCGATCATATCGAATACGATGCCAAGCGCAATAAAAAAGAACAGCACCACAAAGGACAGCAGCGTGCCCGCGCTGTTCAGCGCCTCGTTGGACAGATAACTCATCCCAACCGAAAGCACAAAGCTCACCGGCATGATGACAGTCACCCATCTGGTATCAATCAGCCGCGGCTTTTGCGGCGGCTGCGCCTTTTTCTTCTGTTTGTCGGACGTATCCAAAAAACCAAACTCCCCGTATCGTCAGCGCCCGGAAAGCGGTTCCGGGCGAATTTTATAATGATAAAGTGGCGGCAGACTGAGTAAATCTTGCGGCTTGAGGTTCGGTTGGATTTCCCCGCGGACTGCCACGCGTCGCCGTCGTGGGGGTTTCCCATTAAAGTCCGTGCCGGGATGTTACCATCACCGGGACCGAATTGCCACTGAGTCCGCACTGCAATCCTCAATCTGCCTCGTTTAAGAACAGCCTAGGTGTTTTCCACTGCAGGCAACACGATTCTTAGCCTCTTTTGCAGCTATGGTTTCAACCGTCAATTCCCGCGGTTTCCTGGCCGGGAAGCCGTGGGCGGATACGATATCCACCATAACCACGCAAGGCAGGCTACACTGCACACAGCACTTTGCTCCTGCGCGCCGCCCATTTTCCTGCACCGTTTCCGGGCAGGCGGGAGAACACGCGCAGCCGCGCCGCACCGCATTGCAGGTTTCATCCTGCACCGTAGAGCATCCATCAATCGGGTCGATGTTATAGGTGCCCCACGCATACAGGTCTCCACGGCGGGAGGGTCGGTACTTCATGCCATTGAAGCGCGCCCTCGAGCCTTAACCTCCAGCATCCACCCCAAACTGGGCGTAAGAAGCAAACACCAGAGACTTCATCGATATGCCCTTCTACGGATTTTTAGGCCCGTCCTGGGAATCGTATGCGCTGACTAGGATACTGCGCCACTTATTTGTTATTTTAACACAAATCCATCGGTTATTCAAGAAAACTGCATAAAAATTCGTTTTAATTTGTGCGCCCTGTCAGGCTGCGGGCGAGCTC
>USLE01000218.1 GCA_900555465.1 uncultured Butyricicoccus sp. | reverse complement strand
TCAGCAGGCTGCCCGAGGGCAGCCTGCTGATCGACACTGTGCATATCCTGCCGGACGGCCGGGTGGAGTTCACCACGATGAGGCCCACCGAGCCGCACAAGATGGGCCGCTTGACCTGCGTTCTGGACGAGGGGAAGGTCACTGTGACCGATGCGACGGCGGACATCTTCTATATGCTCGGCGAGGATTCTGTGGAGCGCGAGCAGGCGCGGCTGGATGCGCTCGGCATAGGCGCAGGGAGCAGCTGATGGTTACTCCAGCGCGCGGATGTTGTCCGACAGCTTGAATACCTTGACGTGGTACAGCCGCCCCGGCTCGAGCGGGCCGAAGGCAAACTGGCCCTGTTCATCCGCGTAGAGCGCTCCGACCGGGCGCGCGGGTGCGTCCGCGCAGTAAACGGTCACGAGCGCGCCGGGGGCGGGCTTGCCGTCCGTGCCGAGCACCGTGCCGACGAGCGCGGGCCGCTGGTCGGCGGACAGGGCGACCGTGGTCTCCACGACCTCGTGCGCCGCGGGCTTGACAAAAAACGAGTGAGAGAAATTCATAGCGAAAACCCCTTATAGATAAGTAAGTCAGTCAATTCAATTTATGAAATAAATCAAACAAAGGTGAAGGAGTTTCCAGGTATGGCAGACAAGAAAAAGCTGGTCAGTGAGATCACGTCGATGGACGTGGATTTTGCCCAGTGGTACACGGACATTGTAAAAAAGGCGGAGATGATCGACTATTCCTCGGTCAAGGGCTGCGTCATCATGCGCCCCTACGCGCAGGCGCTGTGGGAGAACATCCAGCATGTGCTGGACGGCATGTTCAAGGAGACCGGCCATGAGAACGTGGCGATGCCGATCTTCATCCCGGAGAGCCTGCTCCAGAAGGAGAAGGACCACGTCGAGGGCTTTGCGCCCGAGGTTGCGTGGGTGACCCACGGCGGCTCGGAAAAGCTGGAGGAGCGCCTGTGCGTGCGCCCGACCTCGGAGACGCTGTTCTGCGAGCATTACGCCAAGGTCGTCCGCTCGTGGCGCGACCTGCCCAAGCTGTACAACCAGTGGTGCTCGGTCGTGCGCTGGGAAAAAACCACCCGTCCCTTCCTGCGCAGCCGTGAGTTCTGGTGGCAGGAGGGCCACACCGTCCACGCCACCGCCGAGGAGGCGATGGAGGAGACCCTGCGCATGCTGAACATCTATGCGAAGTTCTGCGAGGAGTACCTTGCCATCCCGGTGCTCAAGGGCGAAAAGACCGAGAAGGAGCGCTTCGCGGGCGCGGAAAAGACCTACACCATCGAGGCTATGATGCACGACGGCAAGGCGCTCCAGTCCGGCACGAGCCATTACTTCGGCAACGGCTTTGCCAAGGCATTTAACATGCAGTACACGGACAAGAACAACACCCTGCAGTATATGGAGCAGACCTCGTGGGGCGTGTCCACCCGCCTGATCGGCGCGATCATCATGACCCACGGCGACAACGAGGGCCTTGTGCTGCCGCCGCGCATCGCGCCGACCCAGCTGGTGGTCATCCCGGTGGCGAGCCACAAGCCCGGCGTGACCGAAAAGGCGGAGGAGCTTCTTGAGACCGCCCGCGCTGCGGGCATCCGCGCGAAGATCGACCTGTCCGAGAACAGCCCCGGCTGGAAGTTCGCCGAGTACGAGATGAAGGGCGTGCCGCTGCGCCTCGAGGTCGGCCCGCGCGACATCGAGCAGGGCCAGTGCGTGCTCGTGCGCCGCGACAACCGCGAGAAGACGGTCGTGAAGTTCGAGGATCTCGCTTCTACCATCCCGGCGCTGCTCGAGGATATCCAGAAGGCGCTGTTTGAAAAGGCGCTGCGCAACCGCGAGGAGCACACCTACACCGCGAAGAGCCTGGACGAGATGAAGGACATCCTGAAGGAGCATGTCGGCTTTGTCAAGTCCATGTGGTGCGGCGACCGCGCATGCGAGGAGAAGATCAAGGAAGAGACCGGTATGCCCAGCCGCTGCATGCCGTTTGAGCAGGAGCATATCTCGGACGTATGCCCGGTGTGCGGCAAGCCGGCGCACAAGATGGTCGTCTGGGGCATTGCATACTAAAAAACGGCGCGTAACCCCCAGGAAAGGAGGCGGCTTTTGGTGAGCTGGCTGGAAAATTTCATGCAGAACGAGCTGACCGGCATTGCGCTGACCGCGCTGTTCATCGCGGTTACGATCATCGTGACGCTGGTCTGCGTGCGGGTGGTCAACCGCGTCCTGCTCCGGCTGATCGACCGCCAGAAGCAGGTCAACAGCGGCAGCGCGACCATTTTGTCGTTCTGCCGGTATCTCGCGATCGCGGCGGTGTATTTTGCCGGGTTCGCGGTGATCGTGTCCAACATCCCGGCGCTCAGCGCGGGCATGAACAAGCTGATGGCCGCGGGCGGTGTGCTCGCGGTGGTCGGCGGCCTGGCGTCGCAGGAGGCGCTCGGCAGCATCGTCAGCGGGCTGATGATCCTGGCGTTCAAGCCGTTCGTGATCGGGGATGTGGTGCGCTGCGTGGACAACAACATCTCGGGTGTGGTCGAGGAGATCACCCTGCGCCACACCGCCATCCGCACCTATGAGAACAAGCGCGTGATCGTGCCGAACAGCGTGATGAACAGCTCGATCATCGAGAATGCGGACTACACGGACAGCCGCGTGTGCTCCTTCCTCGAGATCGGCGTGACCTATGAATCCGATATCGGGCGCGCCAAGCAGCTGCTGGCGGAGGAGATCGCCCGCCAGCCGGACTTCCTCGACGTGCGCACCCCCGAGCAGATCGCAGAGGGCGCGCCGCTGGTGCAGGTGGTCGTGCTGGCGCTGGCCGAGTCCTCGGTCACGCTGCGCGCCTCGCTCTGGGCCAAGGACAACAGCACGGCGTTCAGCCTCAAGTGCACGGTGCAGGAGAATATCAAGAAGATCTACGAGCAGGAGGGGATCGGCATCGCCTATCCGCATCTGGTCGTGGTCAGCGAAAAGGCATAATAAAAGCCGCCCCATCGGGGCGGCTTTTTTGCTGCTCTATGCGGTTTTACCAGATCGCGACCCGGTCCTCGGGCGCGACCCACATGCCGTCGCCCTCGGTGATGCCAAAGGTGGTATAGAACTCATCGAGCGTTTGCAGCACGCGGTTGACGCGCAGCTTATCCTGCGCGTGCACATCGAGCGTCGCGTAGTACGCGGCGGTCTCGCGCGGCATGGTCGAGCACCAGGTGTTCGCTACCGCGCGGAACAGGGTTTCCAGATCCGGGGCTGTCTCGCGCTGGGCAGCCTCCAGAATGCACTGCGCCGCGCCGAGGTCTGCGATGTTCTCGGAGAGCGTCAGCGCACCGCTGCAGGTGATGCCGGGCGCGGCCTCGATACCGTCGTAGTAGGCGGCGACCTCGCCGCACAGCTGCTGGAAGGCGGCGTAGTCCTCTGCGGTCCACCAGTCGGCGGCGTTGCCGTTCTTGTCGAACTTCGCGCCGTTGTTGTCAAAGGCGTGCGTGATCTCGTGCGCAATGACGTAGCCGATGCCGCCGAGGTTCTGCTCGCGCGAGGCGTTCACGTCATACAGCGGGGCCTGCAAAATGCCGGCCGGGAACACGATCTCGTTG
>USLE01000217.1 GCA_900555465.1 uncultured Butyricicoccus sp. | reverse complement strand
GACTAAAAAAGCAGGTGCCTGCGCGCCTGCCCATAAAAAAGTCAGGACATGCGCCTGACTTTTTTAACAAACAGAAAGAAGCCCTGAAAACCAGAGTTTTTCAGGGCTTCTTTCTGCAATAGGCATTCCCAGCCGCCGGCTGGCGATGCCGTCCCTCGATGGAAGCTGTACGCTTCCATCGAATTTGTTTTTAGTAGTTCTCCGCCTTGATCTCAAAGTACGCCTGCGGATGCGAGCAAACCGGGCATACCTCGGGCGCCTGCTTGCCGACAACGATATGGCCGCAGTTCGAGCACTGCCAGATGCAGTCGCCGTCGCGGGAGAAGACAACCTTGTTCTCCACGTTGGAGAGCAGCTTGAGGTAACGCGCCTCGTGCTCCTTCTCGATCTCGCCGACCTTCTCAAACAGGAACGCGATGTCGTCAAAGCCTTCTTCGCGCGCTTCCTTGGCAAAGGTCGCATACATGTCGGTCCACTCGTAGTTCTCGCCCGCAGCAGCGGCCTTCAGGTTCGCAGCAGTGTCGTCAATGCCGCCGTTGAGCAGCTTGAACCAGATCTTCGCATGCTCCTTCTCGTTGTTGGCGGTCTCCTCGAAGATCTTCGCGATCTGGACATAGCCGTCCTTTTTCGCCTTGGATGCAAAGTAGGTGTATTTGTTGCGCGCCATAGACTCGCCCGCAAACGCGGTCTGGAGATTTGCCTCGGTCTTGCTGCCCTTTAAGTTAGCCATAATAACATACGCTCCTTTTTTTGAATATATTTTTCAGCCGGCGTCATTGCGCCGGCTGAAAGTTTAACTGATTTTTGCCTGTCTGCAGTCCTGACAGACGCCCTCGAACAGGATATCGTACCGCTGTACCTCAACGCCGGATGCGTCCTCTACCTTGTCGATCAGGTTGTCGATCTGCGGCATATAGACGTCATACACGTTCCCGCAGCAGGAGCAGCGCACATGATAGTGCTCCGCAGTGTTGAAATCATACCGGTCCGCGCCGTTCGGCACAGGGACACGGCGAATATCTCCCTGGCTGACAAGCTGGTTGAGATTGCGGTAAACGGTCGCCTTGCTGATAGAAGGGTGCTCGGCCGCTACCGCTGCGTACACGGTATCCGCAGTGGGATGATCGTGCATCCGCAGGACGGTCTGCAATACGATTTGACGCTGTACTGTGTTTCGTGTCTGCATAGCATCATCCTTCCTTTATTAGTATTTTATCTTAATTAGATTATATACTCATTTTACGAGGATGTCAAGCACAGCTTGCAATAAAAGCCGCGCCCGGTTTTGTGCAGGTTCACAGCACATACAGATAGACCATCAAATAATGGCACACGCTGCCCGCGATTACGAACAGGTGAAACAGCTCGTGGAACCCGAGCATCCGCCCCAGATTGGGCTTTTTGGCGATATAAATGATCCCGCCCACGGTGTAGGACAGGCCGCCCGCCGCGAGCAGCGCGATCGCCGGCGCAGGCATGGACAGCACCACGCCGAAATCAAAGGCGATCGCCCAGCCCAGCGCCAGATAGAGCGCTGTGCCGAGCAGGCGCGGCGCGTCGATCCAGAGCAGCTTGATCGCAATGCCCGTGACCGCGATCAGCCAGATCACGGTGAGAAACAGGTAGCTGCGCGGCGCGGGCATGTACCGCAGCACGATAGGCGTATAGCTGCCCGCGATCAGCACATAGATCATGCTGTGGTCGAGCTTTTTCAGCCGCCGGAGCACGCCCTCCCCCCGGCGCGAAAAGTGGTAGATGCTGCTCGCGGAATACAGCGCGATCAGCGACAGGCAGAACACCACGGCCGCCGCGGCGATCTGCCCGGTGACCGCATCGTCAAACAGCAGACGCATCAGCATCGCAAACAGTCCCACACCGCTGAGCACCGCTCCGACAAAATGCGAATAACTGGAGAACGGCTCCCTTGCTTTTAAGAATGCACGCGGCATATAGATTCCTCCTATTACGTTATATAGTATTGATAACTACTTTCTATTTTATATCATACTATATTATTCACAAAAAGCAATAGACAATTTGTGAAATTATTGTATCCGCAAAATAAAAAAAATACACCCGCAGTATTACGGATGTATTTTGTCTGTATGCAATAGGGCTTACGCGATCACTTCGACCGTCTGGGTGTCGCTGTTCCAATCGACCGCAAAACCGCACAGATCGCCCAAACTGCGCAGCTTATAATAGGTATAGCCGTCCAGATAGTACGCCGCGACCATGTTCGCAGCGCCGTCCACGACCGTCGGCTCGGTGATGGACTGCACGGTGCGCTTGCCTTCCGGCAGGGTCTTGTTCTCGGTCCCGATCGGCGTATACACGGAAAACGACCGCAGCTCGACCCGGTGCTCCGCCGCGTTCCACTGCACGTCAAATCCGCTTGCCGTATCCTTGAGCAGCGCGGCCACATCGCGCACGCGCACATAGTTGTTGCCGCGGATGTTGTAGGCGGGCAGCTTGGCGGCCGTCCCATTGACCGACACATTGGCCAGCGCCGGCGTCGCCGTATCCGTCTGCCGCAGCAGCGCGGCGACCGGGGTTTCCATGCGGATGCCGTAGCGGGGCATCTTGTGCAGGCTGGCCATCGGCGCGGCCATGCCCGGGTTGGTCAGCGTGCTGACCGCGATGCCGTTTTCCTCGAGCAGCTGCTGCATCCAGCTGTCGTACGCGCCAAAGGGATAGGCAAAATAGTTGACCCTTTCCTGCCCGGTGTACTGGGTGATCAGGTCTATGCTGGTCATCAGGTCGCTTCCGACCCGCGCGCGGTACGCGCTGAACGATTCGCCGCCCAGCCGCATGACGCCGTTGATGCCGTCCGGCGCGGTATTGCCGCCGTATTTCGGATTGTGCAGGTTATAGGTATGCGAGCCGATCTCGACCGTCCCGCTCTGCACCATCTCGCACATCTCGCTCCACAGCAGATGGTTGCGCACGCCGTCCGCCGGTTCCTCGGATGTCATATTGTGCGCAATGACCGAGATGACCGCCTTCATGCCGGTCTGGAGCAGGATCGGATACGCGATATCGTAGTTCGAGCGGTAGCCGTCGTCAAAGGTGACCATGACCGGCCGGTCGGGCATCGCAAGGCTGCCGTCCCGGATGGCGATCAGGTCGGCCGGCAGCAGCGGCGTGTAGCCGAACTCCTGCAGGAATTCCATATCCAGCCGGAAGCGCTCGCCGGTGATCGTCATGCTGTTGGTCTTGTCCGGGTCGTCGGTCAGGTCGTGGTACATCAAAATCGGCATTTTCCCATCGCTGCCGGCGGCCCCTGCGCCCGGCACGGTCAGCGCCGCCATCAGCACCGCAAGCAGCAAAATCCTGCCAAAAATACGTTTCATTGCCCGATCCCCCTATCTTTTATTGCCATAAGTATACCATATCCAGGCGAAAATGTCTACTTGTCTGCCTCTTGCGCACGGTACGCCAATGACGTATAATGGATAGGAAATGAGGTGAACGACTTGTATCCGCTCGATGATGCAATGCGCGCGGTCTTTGCCGACCGCGATATCCTGCCCACCGATGTGCCCCAGCTCGACCTGTACATGGACCAGATCCTCTCCCTGTTCGAGCAGTGCCTCGG
>USLE01000216.1 GCA_900555465.1 uncultured Butyricicoccus sp. | reverse complement strand
GCGCACCCCGACAGCGCAATGGACAGCCACCGCGGCCGGTGCGGCGGTGCTGGGCGGGCAGGGGAGCGGGCATATCCGCATCACGCACGCGCTGTTCGGCAAGATGGTCGAGATGGGCGTCAAGGACGCGAACAACATGGGCGCGGCGATGGCGCCTGCGGCATATGATACCCTGTCCACGCTGCTGGCCGACCTCGGCGCGCAGCCCGCGGATTTCGACTGCATCGTGACCGGCGACCTCGGGCATGTGGGCGCGGATATCCTGCTCACCCTGCTGCGCGAGGACAAGATCGACCTGTCCCCGGTGTATTCGGACTGCGGCAGCCTGCTGTTCGGCGACGGGCAGGACGCGCACGCGGGCGGGTCGGGCTGCGGCTGCTCGGCGGCGGTGCTGTGCGGGCCGCTGCTGCGCGACATGCAGGCGGGCAAGATCCACCGTTTGGTGTTCGCGGGCACGGGCGCGATGATGAGCCCGACCTCGGTGCAGCAGGGCCAGCCGATCGCGGGCATCTGCCACGCGGTCGTGATCGAAAGGAGCGGCGCATGAACTGGATGGAGTATATAAACGCCTTCTGGGTGGGCGGCGCGATCTGCGCGGTCTGTCAGGTGTTCATCGACAAGACCAAGCTGACTCCGGCGCGCATCCTGGTCAGCCTGGTGGTGATCGGCGTGTTTTTGCAGGCCATCGGCATCTATCAGCCCGTGGTGGATTACGCGGGCGCGGGCGCGACCGTGCCGCTTTTGGGCTTCGGCTATTCGCTGGCCAAGGGCGTGGCCAAGGCGGTGGCGGAAAAAGGGCTGCTCGGCGTGTTCACCGGCGGCGTGACCGGCGCCGCGGGCGGCATCGCGGCGGCGATCGTGTTCGGCTGCCTGTTCGCGCTGCTCGCAAAGCCCAAATCCAAAAGCTGAGATGCCGGAGATGGGTAAAAACAGCGCCCGGGCTTTTGCCCGGGCGTCAGCTTGTCGGAAAAGTCTTTCGTGCGGCGCACACATCAGATAGAATTTTGCAGGAAGCTGCAAAATTCATAAAAAGTCAGGACATGCGCCTGACTTTTTGCGTAGATATTCAATCGCGAAAGCGTGGTTTCGAACAGCCTCAGGGGGAGACCGTAATGGTTTTCCCTCTTTTCATTGCTTACAGCCGGTCGAGGAAGCTGTGTTTCCCGTTTTCGTCTCGCCAGCCGATGAGCTTCGGGTGTCCACATTCTTGACCGCATTGAGGATATTCGCCTCGATCTGCGGGTTGCCCACGGCGAGCGAGGCGATGAGCGCCTTGATCTCGGCGCGCTTGGTGTCGGTTTCGCGCGTTTTCGCCGGGCAGTCGCAGGGCAGGAAGGTGAGCCCGCAGAAATCCGCCCACGCCTGCACATGTTTCTCCCGCGTCAGGTACAGCGGGCGGATGAGCTCCATGCCCGCGTAGTTTTTCGCCTTGACGCGCGGCAGCATGGCCTGCACCTGCCCGCCGTAAATCAGACCCATGAGCACGGTCTCGATCGCGTCGTCATAGTGGTGGCCGAGCGCGATTTTGTTGCAGCCGCGCCGCTGCGCCTCGGTATACAGATGGCCGCGCCGCATCTTGGCGCACAGGAAACACGGGTGATCGGCTGCGTGGTTGCCCGCAACGCGCAGCACGTTGGTCTCGAAGATCTCGAGCGGGAGGCCGAGCCGCGCGGCGTTCTCCTCCAGATGCGCGCGCCCGGCGGGCGCATAGCCCGGGTCCATCGCGAGGAAAACCAGCTCAAAGTCCACCGTGCGCTGCAAATCCTGCATGAGCAGGGCGAGCAGCATGGAGTCCTTGCCGCCCGAGATACACACCGCGATCCTGTCCCCGGCCCGCACCATGTCATATTCCTTTACCGCGTCCACAAACGGCTTGCGGAGCGTGCGCACGAACTCGCTTTGCAGCGTGCGCCGGATGTCGCGCGCGGTCATGCGCCGCCCTTCTTGTGCTGGAAGTGGTAAGTGATGCGCGCGAGCAGGCAGTCGGGCGCAAAGTGGCGGCCGAGCGTCATGGCCTTCATCGCCGCGCCCGGCACGACGATGCCACGGCCCGCAAACAGGCCGTCCACCGCCTCGCGCGCTACGCGCTGGGCGGAAAGCCCGCCGAGCGCGAACCGCACGCCCGCGACCTTGTTGAACTCGGTGTCCACCGGCCCCGGGCACAGCGCGCACACCTTGACCGGGCTGCCCGCGCGGCGCAGCTCCTCGCGGATGGCCTCGGTCAGGCGCAGGACGTAGTTTTTGGTCGCGTAGTAGGTCGCCATAAGCGGTCCGGGCAGAAAGCCCGCCGAGGACGCGACGTTCAGGATATACCCGCGCCCGCGCGCGGTGAAATCCTGCAAAGCGAGCTTGGTCAGGATGTGTACCGCGCGGATGTTCGTGTCGATCATGCGCAGCTCGTCGTCCAGATCTGTGGCGGTAAACTCGCCGAACAGGCCGAAGCCCGCGTTGTTGACCACGACCTCGAGGTCATCCCCGCGCACGGCCTGATACAGCAGACGGCACTCCTTCTCGTCCGCGATATCCGCCGCGATCACATGGCACACGGTCGGCAGCTCGGCCGCGAGCGCGCGCAGGCGGTCCTCCCGCCGGGCACACAGCACCAGCTCATAGCCGCGCGCCGCGAGCAGGCGCGCGATCTCGCGCCCGATGCCCGAGGACGCGCCGGTAATCAGTGCTTTCATACATTGCTCCCCTTTCCGGGTGTATTTGTTGTTGTTTCTAGTGTACCATGCCGTAAAAGGAACGTCAAATAGGGTCTTACGCCATTTTTCCTTTTAATCCTACACGCAAGGTGGTATACTGATAACAGAACAAGAGGAGGTGCGCTCTATGCAAGACAACGGACTGGAAACCCGGCTGCTCGACCTGCTCGCGCAGCCCATGCGCATCGACGAGATCCGCCGCGCCCTGCCCGAAACCGGCAAAAACGAGCTGAAAGACGCGCTCGACAGCCTGATCGCGGACGGAAAAGTGATGAAGAACAAAAAGAACCGCTTTGCGGTGTCCGCGCACTACGGCTGCGTGGCGGGCACCTATCTCGCCACCGAGCGGGCGTTCGGCTTTGTCACGCCCGACGCGGCGGAGGGCGAACCCAAGCCGGACGACCTGTTCATCCCGCCGAACGCGGGGGGCGGCGCGTGGCACGGCGACCGCGTGCTGGTCAAGCTGACCGAGCGCAAGAACGGCCGCGGCCGGCGCGAGGCGACCGTCATCCGCGTGCTCCGGCGCGCGGGCAATGAGCTGACCGGCGCGCTCGTGCAGCGCGGGAACGCTTATTTCGTGCAGCCGACCTCGAAGAAATACCCCGAGATCATGGTCGACCGCCACAGCCTCGGCGACGCGCGCGTGGGCGACCGCGTCGCGGTGTCGGTGTCGCACTACGGGGACGAGAAATTCATGCCGCAGGGCGTGATCCAGGCCGACCTGGGTGAGGACGGCACGATGGAGGCCTCGATCGCCGCCATCCTGCACGAAAACGCGGTATTCGACTTTTTCCCGGACGAGGTGCTGCGGCAGGCGGACGCGATCCCGCAGGAGGTCGACCCCGCCGCGCTGCATGGCCGCCTCGACCTGCGGGACAAGCTGATCTTCACCATCGACGGCGACGACGCCAAGGACTTTGACGAT
>USLE01000215.1 GCA_900555465.1 uncultured Butyricicoccus sp. | reverse complement strand
CCTTTAAGAATGCGTTCGAAATCGCGGACGGCGTGCTCCGTCAGGCGGTCGCCAACATCTCCGAGCTGATCACCGTGCCGGGCTTCATCAACCTGGACTTCGCGGACGTCACCTCGGTCATGAAGGACGCAGGCTTTGCACATATCGGTACCGGCCGCGCAGCCGGCAAGGACAAGGCTGCCGAGGCGGCCCGCATGGCGATCTCCAGCCCGCTGCTCGAGACCTCGATCGACATGGCGCACGGCGTCATCGTTTCGGTCATCGGCTCGGACGATATCGGTCTGGACGAGGTCGAGACCGCGGCAACGATGGTGCAGCAGGCGGCGCACCCGGATGCGCACATCATCTTCGGTGCGTTCATCGATGACACGATGGACGACGAGATCCGCGTCGTCGTTATCGCGACCGGCTTTGACAATGTGCCGAACTCTGCCAAGATGGACATGGGCAACAGCAAGAAGAGCGAGCCCTCTGCGGGCAGCGGCCTGTTTACCGAGGCTTCTACCGCGGCGGCGGAGGACAAGCCCGCGGCTAAGGCGCAGTCGAATGAGGTCGGTTCGGACGACGCTGCGTTCGACGTACTGATGCGTATTTTCGACAAGGATCACCGCTGATCCGACATCATACCGATAATTTTGACAAAAAACAGCCCTGAAAGGGGCTGTTTTGGTCTGAAAGGACCCTGTAAAAATCTTGTAAAAAGGAGCGTGATCACCGTGAGTGCAGACCCTGGAAGTAGATGTATCAATAACACTTGCGGCGGCGCGCGTGCATGCTGCCGCCGCTGAAAGGCGGTAAGATATGGTAGAATTTTACAAGACGATCGACGGCCGCGTGACCGAAATCGGCGGTTTCACCGAGGGCTGCTGGGTCAATATGGTGCATCCCAGCTCGGACGAGCTGGAGGCGATCTCCCGTGCGGCGCATGTGGAAGAGGAATTTGTCCGTGCGGCGCTCGACCCGGAGGAAAGCTCACGTGTCGATACCGAGGACGATCAGCTGCTGATGATCGTGGACATCCCGATGGTCGAGAAAAGCTCGGTCGAGGACGGCGGGCAGATGTTCAGTACCCTGCCAATGGGTATCGTGGTGGCGCCGAACGCGGTCATCACGGTCTGCCTGGAGGACAGCATCATCCTGCGCTCGATCGCAGAGGGCGCTGTCAAGGGCGTGCACACCGCACTGCGCACGCGCTTCGTGTTCCAGATCCTGCTGCGCGTGGCGGGACGCTTCCTGAAAAACCTGCGCATGATCGAGCGCGACTTCACGCGCATCGAAAAGCGCCTGTACGATTCGCTGCAAAACGAGGAGCTCATCCAGCTGCTCGGGCTGAGCAAATCGCTGGTCTACTTCTCCGCGTCCCTCAAGGGCAACGAGGTGACGATGGAAAAGGTGCTGCGCGGCCGTGTGCTCAAGCTGTATGAGGACGACCGCGACATCCTCGAGGATGCGCTGATCGAGATCCGGCAGGCCATTGAGATGGCGGGGATCTATTCGAGCATCCTGTCCGGTACGATGGACGCCTATGCGTCGGTTGTATCCAACAACCTGAACATCATCATGAAGGTGCTCACCGTGCTGACCATCATCATGACCATCCCGAACATCATTTTCGGTTTCTATGGCATGAATATCGGAGGAGAGACGATCCCGGGGGATTTCTTCTGGTGGATCCCGCTGCTGATCTCCGCCGCCGCGTGCTTTTTCGCGTGGTTCATGCTCAAAAAGAAGAATCTGTACTAAAAAAGCGCCGCAATCGCGGCGCTTTCGGTTTGTTGAAAAGACTTTCGCGCGCAGCGCGCATCAAATCAGGAAATTGCGGCTCGCCGCAATTTCCATAAAAACCGGAGCACAAGGTGAATTGGCCGAAGGCCAAGAGAACGTGGCCTGGGCCATGTATCTCGGTTTTTATACAAAACGACTCCGAATTGTGCCCGCAGGGCGCGGTTCGGAGTCGCAAATTCGATCGGAAGCGTGGTTTCGATCGAGAGGCTGTTCGAAAAACTTTGTTTTTCGGCAGCCTCAAAGCGCCGCAATCGCGGCGCTTTTGCTTTGCCCGGATTTGACAGCCCGGGACTACCTTATATATAATGATACCGCAGAGATAAAAACACGGCCCGGTTGGTAGTCCGGGCGCGGCGGGCTGGGCCTGCTGTCAGTAGCCTGCCTCCTTGGTTGTCCGTTCTCTGTGCGCAAGGACGAAAAAAGGAGGAAAAATTTCATGCGCACAGCAACATGCCGGATTACCGTGTATTTTGACGACCCATTCTGGGCCATGCTCTACGAACGCGAGGGCGAGGGCTGGTACGAGGCAAGCCGCACCGTATTCGGTGCGGAGCCGAAGGACTGCGAGGTATATGCGTTCCTGCTGCAAAACTGGCGATGGCTGCGGTTCAGCCCGCCGGTGCAGGCAGGGGAGCGGACGCATCGGCCGGACAACCCCAAGCGCCGTCAGCGCGCCGCCCGCCGGGCGGTCGAGCAGGCGGGCATGGGTACCAAAGCGCAGCAGGCGCTTGCCGCCCAGCGCGAGCAGGGCAAGCGGGCGCGCCGCGTCCGCACGCGGGAAGAAAAGGAACGCGAGGCCGAAGAACGGTACGAAAAGCACCGGCAGAAGCGCAGGGAAAAGCACAAGGGGCACTGAACAGTGCCCCTTGTGCTTTTGGAAAGTCACGGAATGTCAATGCGGATACCATTGACCTCGATATACGAGATTTGGGAGAGGTCTAACAGGGAATCCAAATGAAGGTGCTCTTCCAAATTGGCAGCGCCGCCGCTTGCATCTTTGCTGGTAGAAACTACGGGAATCGACGTGCCGTCCACGGTGTAAAGCAAAACCGAAGAACCCAGATCACCGCGCGGGAAGTCCGAGACATCCACCTCTCCAGTGAAATAGAGGGAGATCGAGAACGGTGTTATACGGATTTCGGTCAAGTGGGCGGGGACGGATGTTTCTTCCTGATAGGGGAAAACGGTTTCGACATCGGGATGCAGCATGATGGCAGGAAGGTCATAGTCAAGCAGAAAGTGGAACGTAAATGGCTCATCCAGCCCGCTAATATCCAGTTTGGCATTGGGACTGTTGATATCAATATATACGGGATACTCGATGGTAAACGGGAGGGTGCGCGTCTCTTCATTGTATTGCTCCCACTGACCCTGCAATTTCGACGAACCGTAGAGTTGTTCGTTATCCCCCAAATATAGCTTTCCAATCATCTGATTCAGGGTATTAAGCTCATGCGTATCTTCCGGAAGTGTCAATGTGCCCCCGAAGAAAATACGGGTATCATCTCCGATACATTCCGTCAACCGGACGGTGTAGCCGGCGTGCGACTGCTCCAAATCGAGCGGGAGTACGCTTTCTGCCAGCGTCTGTTTTGCGGCGGGGGTAGAATCAGCGAAATACTCCTGTAAAATGGGTGCGAGCGAATTGGCCGCCGCGGCCGTAACGGTCAGTGCGCAGGCCACCGCCGCCGCAATATACACCACCCGCCGCGGGTGCCGCCGCTTGCGCGGCCTTTGGGCGCTCTGCGCCGCCTGTTCGAGCTTTTTTGTCAGCATAGCCTGTTCCTCCTCGGTGAAGCACAGCGCATCGAGCGCGTCGTTATACTCTCTCATATCCGCTGCCCTCC
>USLE01000214.1 GCA_900555465.1 uncultured Butyricicoccus sp. | reverse complement strand
GCCGAAGTATACGCCTCGAGACAGCCCTTGCGGCCGCAGCCGCACTGCTCGCCGTCGCGCTGGATGACGATGTGGCCGATCTCGCCCGCAATGCCGTTGCTGCCGGTGTACAGCTTGCCGTCAATGATGATGCCGCCGCCGACGCCCGTGCCGAGCGTGACCATGACCATATTGCGCGCGCCCTTCGCAGAACCCGCTGTCGCCTCGCCCAGCGCCGCGCAGTTGGCATCGTTATCCAGCTGCACCGCGCAGCCGAACTCCGGCCGGAATGCGTCAGCAAAGCAGACATTATTCATGCCCAGATTGGTGCCGAATTTGAGTGTGCAGGTCGCTTTATCGAATGAGCCCGGCACACCGATGCCGATGCTCGTGATGCTGTCGGGTGAGATCCCCCGTTCGCCGCACAGCGCCAGCGCCAGCAGCTTCATATCCGCGCAGAGGCCTTCCGCATCGCCCGTGCGGGTGGGCGTGCTCCGCTTGCTCAGCAGCGTGCCGTCCTCTTCGCACAGCGCCGCCTTGACCGATGTGCCGCCAAGATCAATACCAATCCTCATGTTGCTTCCTCCCTCAATTATGTCTCAAAAATATGCAGGCCCCGCCCGCGGAAGTACGCATCCAGACGCTCCCGGCTGCTGTTGACCACCAGCTCCTCCGGGAAGCCGATCTCCTCGAGCATGGCGAGCGCGCCCTCGACGTGCCCGACCCGGTAGCAGATGTGGCTGTCGCTGTTGACCACGATCGGCACCTCGTATTTCATGCAGGTACGCGCGATATCCGCGCAGTTTTCCCGGCTGCCCTTGCGGATGGACAGGGAGGCGTTATTGATCTCGACGATCTTGCCGTGGTCGTTGCAGCGGCTGATGATATATTCATGGTCAAAGGGGAAATTCTCATTCCCCAGATGGCCGAATGCGTTGACATACGGATTGTACAGGATCGCCTCGAGCGCCTGCGTATGGATGGTTTTGTCCGCCGGCGGGAACAGACATTCATGGAACGAGGCGAGCGCGAACTCGATCGGGCGCAGGCTCTTGTTTGAAATGACGTTGATGCCGCCGGCCGGCGCGGTGATATCAAACGCGATGCCGCGGATGACGGTCACGCCGCCGATCTGCCGCGGGATCAGGTCCAGGTTGGAAAAATGCCACTCGTGCGGGCCGTCCGGGTTGGTCGGGCCGTGATTGGTGATGGCAACGGCCGCGAGCCCCCGCTCCGCTGCCGCCTGCACCATCTCGGTCAGCGTACTGAAAGCGTGGTCGGTCACATTGGTGTGCATGTGCATGTCTGCAATGATCTGCATGGGTAACTCCTCTGAAAAAAATTTATCGCACCCTGGTGCGCATGGAAAGCAAGGGATTGCAGCCCCGCCGCAATCCCCATAAAAAGCCCAGCTTTAATTCGCCCGAAAGCGTGCTTTTGGGCGAGCTCAGTTTCCGTACTGCTTGAGCATTCTCTCCTGCAGCTCCTTGGCCGCGTTGAAGCCCATCTTCTTCTGACGGTCGTTCATTGCCGCGACCTCGATGATAACCGCAAGGTTACGGCCGGGCTTGACCGGGATGGTCAGGCTGGGTACGGCGATATCCAGAATACTGGTCGTCTGGCCGTCCATGCCGAGGCGGTCGTACTGCTTGCCGTCCTCCCACGGCTCGAGGTTGATGACCAGCTCGACCTTTTCGGTCATCTTGATCGCGCCGATGCCGAAGATGCGGCGCACATCCACGATGCCGATGCCGCGCAGCTCGATAAAGTGGCGGATGACCTCGGGCGCGGTGCCGACCAGAGTCTTGTCCGACACGCGCTTGATCTCGACCGCGTCGTCCGCGATCAGGCGGTGTCCGCGCTTGACCAGCTCGATGGCGGTCTCGGACTTGCCGACGCCCGAATCGCCCAGCAGCAGCACGCCTTCGCCGTAGATCTCGATCAGCACGCCGTGCAGCGTTACGCGCGGGGCGAGGTTGACCTTTAAGGAGGCGATGATCGCGCTCATGATGGTCGAGGTAAACTCATTCGTGCGCAGGATGGGCACGCCGCACTTTTCCGCAGCCGCCATGCACTCGGGAAAAATATCAATATTACGCGATACAATCAGCACCGGGATACCGGTCGAAAACAGGCGCTCAAAGCAGGCGAAGCGCGCCTCGGAATCCATCTGCTCAACATAGCTGGACTCGACCTTGCCCATGATCTGGATGCGGTTGGGGTCAAAATAGTCGAAAAAGCCCGCCAACTGTAAACCGGGACGGTTGACATCGTCCTTTGTGATCTCGGTCTTTTCAAACCCCTCCGGCCCGTAAACGACCTCGAAGTTGAATTCGTGGATCAAATCCCCCAGGCTGACGCCAAACTCTTTTAACTGCATATACTGTACTCCCTTCCACGATGGCAGGTATTATAATGATTGTATTATACCCCCATTTCCCACAGTTTTCAACGATTTCCAGCGCGTCCGCGGCAAAACTTGAAAAAACCTGCCCGCTGCAAAAAAATGCTTGCAATTTGTACCCTGTTGTGGTATTATAATATCCGTTATGCAATGCACAAGAGAAGGAGGTGCAGGAAAATGGCAAAGTGCGATATTTGCGGCAAGGGCGTGACCTTTGGTATTCAGGTCTCTCACTCTCATCGTCGTTCCAACAGAACTTGGAAGCCGAACGTTCGTCGTGTGAAGGCTCTGGTCGACGGTACTCCCCGCCATATCAACGTATGTACTCGGTGCCTCCGCTCCGGCAAGGTAACCCGCGCGATCTGATTTCTGCGTGTTTACGTTGAGGTTTGCAAGGCGCTCTGCTCGCAGAGCGCTTTTTTACTGCCCATTTTCCCTTTCGGTAGGTGATCCCCCATGAAAAAAGCCTTTCGGCCCGCCTTCGCGGTGACCATTCCGGTGCTCTGCGGCTATCTGTTCATCGGCTTCGCGTTCGGCGTGATGCTGCGCGACGCGGGCTTTGCCCCGCCGTGGGCCTTTCTCTCGAGCCTGACGATCTACGCCGGCTCGGGCCAGTACCTGCTGGTATCCCTGCTGGCGGCGAACGCATCGCTCGTCACGGTCGCGGTGATGACGCTGCTGCTCAACTGCCGCCACATTTTTTACGGCCTGTCCTTTCTTGAGACCTTTCATCAGATGGGCCATAAAAAGTGGTACATGATCTTTTCGCTGACTGACGAGACCTATTCCCTTCTGTGCTCGCTCAAAACGCCTGAGGGGATCGACCCGAATGCCATGCGCTTCTGGATCGCCCTGCTCGACCACAGCTACTGGATCTTCGGCTCGGTGATCGGGGCGGTCATCGGCGGCGTGCTGCCGTTTGACTCGACCGGCATCGACTTTGCCATGACTTCGCTGTTCACGGTCATCTTCGTCGAGCAGTGGATGAGCGCCAAATGCCACATCCCCGCCTTTCTTGGCCTGGGCGCGGCGGCGGTCTCGCTTGCCATCCTCGGGCCGGACAACTTCATCCTGCCCGCGATGATCGCGATCTGCGTCATGCTGGTCGCGATGCGCGGCAGGCTGGCAAAGGAGGTGGCGGAATGAGCGCCGAAAGAACGCTTGCGGTCATTCTGGTCGCCGCTGTCTGCACCTTTGCGACCCGCGTCGCTCCCTTCCTGCTCTTTAACGGCAAAAAGCCCATCCCGCCGATCGT
>USLE01000213.1 GCA_900555465.1 uncultured Butyricicoccus sp. | reverse complement strand
AGTGCGGCACCCCGGTAGAGAATATCGTGGCGATGATCGACGCTGTGCATGAGTTCAACGGCGACCGCTGAGCGGCAGCCGCGCGGACAACCTGAATAACGCAAACCGGCCTGTACATCTGTACAGGCCGGTTTTTTCTATCTGCGGCCGGGCACAAACAGAAAAAAGCAAAAACAGTTAATTGTTACAAGCGAGCCTCGATGGTTTTAGTGGGTCTGCATAAAGCAAAATAAATAAGTTGCGTTTTGTGCTAATTTCAAATATATTTCATTCTAGCGCTATAATGGCTAAAATGATAAAATATAGGCAAGATAGAGAGATTAAATTTTATTGCACGAAGAAAAATAAACGCCATATTTTCTTGAAGTGCTAATTGAAGGAAAACAAGATAAAGATATTTAGGAGATAAAATAAAAAAACAAAATCAGTATTTAAACTGCATCGTCCTGCATGCGCGCGGCGCAGGATGGCAGTTCAAATAAACGAGAAACGAAAGAGAAGGTTTGAAAGGATGAAAACGATGAATCAAACGACACTCAAGTCTCCTGATACCAGCGGAAGGCTGAGCTGGGGCGTGCGCTTTGCCTATGGCTGCGGCGATACGGCGTGCAATCTGGTATTCGGCATGATGAGCACGATCCTGACCTTGTTCTATACGGACTATGCCGGCATCCCGGCGGCTACCGTCGGCCTTGTCATGCTGCTCTCGCGTGTATTTGACGGCGTGTCCGATATGATCATGGGCGTGGTCGTCGAAAAAACCCATTCCAAGTGGGGCAAGTCCCGTCCGTGGCTGCTGTGGATGAGCGTGCCGTTTGCGATCAGCGCGGTGCTGCTGTTCACCGTCCCGCATACGACACCCTTCCTGCAGTTCCTGTACATCTTCGTAACCTATAACTTCTGCACCACGGTCTGCTACACCGCGATCAACCTGCCGTACGGCTCGCTGTCCGCCATGATGACCCGCAACTCGGACGAGCGCGCGTACCTGAGCATCGTGCGCATGGGCCTGTCCCCGTTCGGCCGCATCCTCGCCGTCACCGTGTCCCTGCCGCTCATCCAGATCTTCGGCAACGATCAGGCGGCATGGATCAAGACCATGAGCATCTGGGGTGTGCTGGCTGTCATCCTGCTGGTCATCAACTTCGCTTTCAGCAAGGAGACCGTGCAGATCGAGGCAGTCAAAAAGCAGGCCAAGATCCCGCTCGGCAAGTCCCTCAAGGCGCTCGCGACCAACCGTTATTTCTGGGCTGTACTGATCCTGTGGGCAATGCAGAACGGCCTGTTCACCTTCACCGGCACCATCCTCCCGTATTACTGCCGCTACATCTTCAACGACGATACCTGGCTGTACTCCACCCTGTATCTGGTCGAGACGCTCGTCCTCGTCGCCGGCACGTTCTGCAGCCCGATGCTGCTCAAGCGGTTCGGCAAGCGCAACATGTCCCTCGCCGGCGCGATCCTCGCCTTTGTCGGCCAGCTCGTATTCTTCCTCAATCCGTACAGCATCGAGTGGCTGTTCTTCAGCTGCATCGTCCGTGCGATCGGCCTTGCGCCGTTCAACTCGGTCGTATTCGGCATGCTGGGCGACGCGGTTGAGTACGGCCAGTGGAAGACCCACGTCCGTCAGGAAAGCATGGTATTTGCGGGCGGCTCGGTCGGCTCCAAGATCGGCGCAGGCCTGACCTCGTTCGCGATCACCTCGCTCCTCGGCATGGCCGGGTTCATCAGCTCGACCACCGGCGGCACGGTCCAGCCGGACAGCGCGCTGAATATGATCGTCGATGTCTACAAGTTCGGCCCGCTGGTGATCTGGGCAGTCATCATTGTTGTCCTGGCGCTGTACCAGCTGGATAAGAAGTATGACATGATCATGAAGGACCTGGCTGAGCGCGAAGCGCGCGGCGAGCTCTAAACGGATAAACATATCTCCTCTCTCTGTCGGGCGTGCGGGCGCGGCGCAAGGCCCGCCCGTGCGCAAGACCCCAATCCGAAGATTTGATTTGAAAAGATATCCTGTTATATGGAGGAAATGATTATGATTACTGCAAAAGAACGCGAAGTGATCCGCGATTTGGGCAAGCGGCTGGCAGAGCTGGCGAACCTGCCGATCATGGAGGAACGGCGCAAGCTGTGGTACGCACACAACGACCTCAAGACCGACCAGCCGGTGATCGACTGCTCGCCTGAGGGCGCATGGCGCGAGATCGTCACCCCGGACAGCCTCGTGTGCGAGGACCCGGTCGCCCGCGAGATCGAATGGACGCTGCGCGCGCGCATCTACCGCGCCGAGGTCATCAACGACGACGTGCCGGCGGAGATGCGCTGGGACTGCCGCAAGCGCATTTCGGACACCGGCTGGTCGATCGAGGGCCGTCAGGCGCACAATGCGTTCACCAACGAGTCCGTGCATGTACCGACCATCTCGACCATCAACCCGTTCTGGCGCAAGGACTATAAGTTCGACGAGACCGCGGCGGAGTTCGACCCGCTGATCTCGGACGACGAGATGGAGGACGACGAGATCGCCTCCAAGCTGGTCGCGCCCAAGGTGATCTACGACGAGGAAGGCTCCAAGCGCGACCTCGAGATCCATCAGGACCTGCTGGGCGACATTCTGGATGTGCACTGGTGCGGCAACACCTACATCGCGTTCTCATGGATGGAGACCTACACCAAGATCCGCGGCTACGAAAATGCGCTCTATGACCTGTACGACTACCCGGATCAGATGCACGCCCTGCTGCGCGTGCTCGAGAAGGGCTACCTGAACCTGTACCAGCAGCAGCTGGACATGGGCCTGCTCGAGATGAACAACGGCTGCCAGTACAACGGCACGGGCGGCTACGGCTACACCCACGACCTGCCCGACCTCAAGCCGGGCGACAAGCTGACCTTCAAGAACCTGTGGGCCTATGCGGAGTCGCAGGAGTTCGTTTCGGTGTCTCCCGAGATGACCAAGGAGTTCGCGATCGACTATGAGAGCCGCCTGCTCAGCAACTTCGGCCTGTCGGCATACGGCTGCTGCGACAACCTCGAAAAGAAGCTGCCGGACGTGCTCAAGATCCCGAACATCCGCCGCATTTCGGTCTCCCCGTGGGCGGACGTGGCATCCATGCGCGACCAGATCGGCATGAAGGCGATCTTCTCGTGCAAGCCCAACCCGTCGCTGATCACCAACGGCTGGGACGAGGACCTGATGCGTAAGAACACCATGCAGCTCATGACCGACGGCAAGGGCACGGCGTTCGAGATCATCCTCAAGGATACCCACACGATCCAGAACGACCCGACCCGCTTCCGCAAGTGGACCGACATGTGCCGCGAGTGCATCGCCAAGGTCTACGGCTGATAACAAAAACATTCATCACCTTTTCAGATATAGCGTGCTATGGCCCCGGCGCTGCTGATGCAGCGCCGGGGCCGTTTTGCAGGTGTTGGAGAGGGAAGGGGAAACCAAAAGACCGAAGGGCGAAGCAGTCGAAAAATTCTTTTGCGCCGCAGCGCGCATCAAATAGAAAGTGGGCGCAATAGCGCCCGCTTTCATAAAATCCGGGGACAAGTGCCTCGGATTTTATACAAACCGCTGGCAAGTGTGCCTGAAAGGCGCGCGCAGACAGCGGAATTTTCGATCGGAAGCGTGGT
>USLE01000212.1 GCA_900555465.1 uncultured Butyricicoccus sp. | reverse complement strand
TGACCACGCCGAGCACCGCGCTCGTGCTGTACTACCGGCAGCTCGCCGAGGGGGCGGAGGACGCGGGACGCTTCCGCATCCTGCGCGCGGTCGGCCTGTCGGACGAGATGACCAGCCGCACGGCCCGGCAGCAGCTGCGCGTGGTGTTCCTGCTCCCGCTCGGCGGCACGCTGCTGCACATTGCCTTTGCCTTCCCGTTTTTCGCTACGTTCATGGGGCTGATCTCGATCAATGCGCCGTCCGTGCTGATCGGCAGCGTGGCCGCAGCCATGCTGGTGTTCTGCGTGTTCTACCTGTTCTGCTACAAGGTATCGACCCGCGCCTACCTGCGCACGATCGCGTAAAAAATCCCGTTCCTCTCGGAACGGGATTTTTCTTATCGATAGTAAGCAGCTTACTTGAGGACAACCTCGCCGCCCAGACCGGTGTGCGCGGTGATGTACTCGCGGCCCATCTTGGCATACTCGAACGGATTGGCCTTCGCCGGGTCCTGCTCAGCCTCGACCATGATCCAGCCGGTGTAGCCGGCCTTGTCGAGCAGGTCGAATACCTTGTCGAACTCCACGCAGCCGTCCGGATCGCCCGGTACGGTGAACGCGCCGGCGCGGACAGCGTCGAGGAAGGACCAGTGCTCCTGGCGAGCCTTCTCGACCAGCGGCATACGCATGTTCTTCAGGTGAACGTGGCCGACACGGTCAGCGAACTTCTCGAGCATCTTGACCGGATCCTCGCCCGCGAAGGTGAAGTGGCCGGTGTCGAAGCACAGGAATACGTACTTGGGATCGGTGTTCTCCATCAGGCGGGTGGTCTCCTCAACCGTCTGGCAGACCGTGCCCATGTGATGATGGAAGCAGGTGCGGATGCCGTACTTCTCCATCGACAGCTTGCCCAGCTTGTTCAGGCCGGTGGTGAAGCGGTCCCACTCCTCGTCGGTCAGCACGCGCTTGTTCTCCATATCGAGAACCGCGGTGTCGAGCTGGCCCTGGATCGAGCCGGACTGCTCGGAAACGTTGATTGCAGTCGCACCAACATAGGACAGGTAGTCCAGTTCCTTGATGAACTCGGCCTCTACCTCTTCGTACGGCTTATCAACCAGGAAAGAGGAGAACCACTTGGACGCGATGGTCATGTTGCGGACGTCCAGCATATGCTTGAGGACTTCCTTATCCTCCGGATACTTATGACCAACCTCGCAGCCGTCAAAGCCCGCCAGCTTCATCTCAGAGATGCACTGCTGGAACGTATTCTCGTCGCCAAGGTCCCACATATCGTCGTTGGACCAGCCGATCGGGCAGATGCCGAGTCTTACTTTCTTCGGATCTAACATGTTATTCCCTCCATTGTCTTCTCACATGCTTTATCATGCATTGGAATATGCACAACTCTTACTCTTATTCTAACCAAATATACCCTAAAAGTCAAACGCATTTTTGCACAGAAAGACACTGTGCAAAAATATTTTTAGGGATTTTGCACAATTTACAGCCGGCACATCCTTCGCCCGCACGCTGCGCCCTTTTTCCTTGCGCGCTGCGCACGCTTTTGTTATACTGAAATCAGCAAAATATGAGCACCGAGGAGGTTCCTGCCATGAAAAAACTGCTGATCGATCCGGGCGTCTGCGGTTTCCGCACGCTCGTGACCGCGGTGTACGACGAAGATGAGGATGAGGTCACGCTGCGCGTCGATTCCGGCTGCCAGCACGTCCGCGAGATGATGGACACGCTGGGCGACACCTTCGACAGCTTCGCGCTCTGCCTTTCCCGGCCGGGCAAAAACGAGCTGTACCAGTTCGCCGCGGAACACTTTCCGCCGCACGCGGCCTGCCCGGTGCTCGCCGGCATCGTCAAGTGCGCGGAGGCGGAGTGCGGCCTCGCGCTGCCGCGCGACGCCTCGATCACATTCCAGGACTGACCGGGAAGACGCAAAGCCCCCGCTTTTTCGTGGGCGGGGGCTTTTTATTTGTCAAAACTTCCAGCCTTGAAACCGGCCATAATCATGCCGATGGAGCAGAAAGCGGCCATCACATTGATAATCACGGTATCTCTAAACCCCTCAGCCACAAATATGTTGTATGCGGTCATCGCAAAACAGTATAGGCAATATAGTCCAACAAGCGAAACAGCCGGCTTCCGGCCGGATTTTGTAGCTGGCGCGATTGCGTCGCACACAGCAAGCCCGACGCCAATCACACCAAAATCAATAATTGCTGATATGTAAAGCTCGGGCGTTGTAGGAAAGCTCATAATGGTTACAAGGAAAGGAATTTTAAGCAGAAAATTGAATATGAAAAGTATTACAAAATTCGTCAAGATTGTTGCTATAATTCCGGCGATAACCGCTGCAACATTCAAGACTGCAACCTTAACAGGGGTTCGTTCAATCTCTCCCATGTCGATCTCTCCCTCTTTTTTGGCTTCGATTCTGAGCGGTAAGGGAATCGTGCGTTCTGAAGAACAGCATAAAATGCAATTCCGGCCAAGAGGATCGCTATCCGCTCAATCCACTCCATCACTTGTCTCTTCTCCGTGCTCGCGCTATTGCGGTTCCTATCGCACCGAACACTGCACCCATCAGGGCCCCACCAAGCACCCGAGGTAGGATGCCGTAATCGTCCGGAGACGATTTAGTTTCTTGTGTCGCTTCATATATGGTTTGCGTTTCGGCTGCCGGTTTCGCTTGCGTTGGGAACTTTACTGTTTCGACGATAGAGCGCAACAGGCGGTCCTGTTCAACGCTTACAGGCTCTCCGGAATAATTGTGCAGTGTAACATACAGCGCCTGATTGTTTACCCAAGTATAATATTCTCTGCTGTACGCGGTTGTTTCCCCGAATGGCTGAGAAATATCGTACACAACAAAAGGATATTCAAAATCTCGACACAAATAAATTCCGTTCACTGTCATTTGCGTATCTTCGAACTGCGCAGATAAAGAATCGTAAAGCTCATTCATTTCTTCTTCAGAACCGTCTACAAAGTCTGATAGGCTTGTCGTGTATGAGCTACTGATGGGCGGAGATCCTGCAATTACCTCATAGGTTATATCGTCGAAAAGAACTTCCGCTAATATCCCTACTTCTTTCATGTAATCAACGACTTCCTGCGGGTCAGATATTCCGAACGACGAAAAAGTGGGGTCGTCAAGCGGCGTACTTGGGGTTACAACATAAGCGTCATCTGGGAAGCTCAAGGTAATTTCTGTCCCTTCGAGGGTGTGCTGTGCTGCTGCAGCTTGACTGATCATTATGATCTGCAGCAACAGACATGCTATGGTTTTTCTCATCGCAAGCACCTCACACTTCATCGACCTGGCGCATGACGCGGACGACGCGACCGACCGTCAGCGCGCCCAACTGCACGGCATAGCTGCCGATGCCGGTCTTCATGGCCTGTTCCATCCCGCGGAACTTGCCCACCGAAGCGCCGGTCCCGGCGGCAGCATCCTGGGCGTTGCCCAGGCGGAAGCCGGGCAGCTGGGTGATTTTGATCTCCTGCATCATAAGGACCTCCTTTGGCCTTGCGGCGCAGCCGCCTTCAGATGCGGGCGACGCCCGAATCGCGCGCGGCCTGCGCGACCGCGTCCGCAACCGCGCGGATGACCGCCTTATCGAACGCCATCGGCATGATGTATTCCGGGTTCAGC
>USLE01000211.1 GCA_900555465.1 uncultured Butyricicoccus sp. | reverse complement strand
ATCTTGGTCTTGGGCACGATCACCTCGCCGGTCTCCGGATGGCAGATGTCGTCCACCGGGAAGCGGCCGAGCAGGCGCTCATGCAGCGGCTCGATGATCTGGTTGCCTTCCTTGATATCCTCGACCCAGATGCCCTTGGTCGCGCCGCAGTCGTCCTCGCGGATGATGACATCCTGCGAAACGTCTACCAGACGGCGGGTCAGGTAACCGGAGTCTGCGGTACGCAGCGCGGTATCGGCCATGCCCTTTCGAGCGCCGCGCGCCGCGATGAAGTATTCGAGTACGGTCAGGCCCTCACGGAAGTTGGACTTGATCGGGATTTCGATGGTCTTACCGGAGGTGGACGCCATCAGGCCGCGCATACCGGCCAGCTGACGGATCTGGTTGATCGAACCACGCGCACCGGAGTCCGCCATCATGTGGATCGGGTTGTAGCGCTGCGCCTTCATGTTGTCCTGCAGCTTGGAGGTAACCTTCTTGGTGGTCTCCTCCCACTCGGCAACGGTCAGACGGTAGCGCTCCTGATCGGTGATAAAGCCGCGCTTGTAGCGCTTGTCGATCTGCGCGACCTTCTTCTCGGATTCCTTGATTAAGGTATCCTTGCCTTCCGGCACGAGCATATCCGCGACCGCAACAGTCAGCGCACCCTTGGTGGAGTACTTGTAGCCCATCGACTTGATCGCGTCGAGCACCTCGGCGGTCACGTTGAAGCCGTGTACCCGGATGCACTTGTCGATGATCTTGCCGAGCTCCTTCTTGCCACAGGTGAACATGATCTCGAGGTCGAGCAGCTTCTCCGGATCCGAGCGGTCGACAAAACCGAGATCCTGCGGGATGCGCTCGTTGAAGATCAGGCGGCCCGGGGTCGCGTCGACGATCTTGGAGACCGCTTTGCCGTTTACCTCGCGGGTCATGCGCACCTTGATCGGCGCGTGGATGCCCACGATGCCCTCGTTGTACGCCATGAGCGCTTCGTCCGGATCGCGGAACACCTTGCCGGCGCCCGGCTCGGTGTCGCGGTCAATGGTCAGGTAGTAGGAGCCGAGCACCATATCCTGCGACGGGATGGTAACCGGCTTGCCGTCCTGCGGCTTGAGCAGGTTGTTCGCGGACAGCATGAGCAGACGTGCCTCGGCCTGTGCCTCAGCGGACAGCGGCACATGCACCGCCATCTGGTCGCCGTCGAAGTCCGCGTTGAACGCGGTACATACCAGCGGGTGCAGACGGATCGCGCGGCCCTCGACCAGCACCGGCTCGAACGCCTGGATACCCAGACGGTGCAGCGTCGGCGCACGGTTGAGCATAACCGGGTGGCCCTTGATGATGCCCTCGAGCACGTCCCAAACCTCGGGCTTGGCGCGCTCGACCATCTTCTTGGCGGACTTGATGTTAGATGCCGTGCCGTCCTCAACCAGCTTCTTCATGACGAACGGCTTGAACAGCTCGAGCGCCATTTCCTTCGGCAGGCCGCACTGGTAGATCTTGAGGTCCGGACCGACGACGATAACCGAACGGCCGGAGTAGTCAACGCGCTTGCCAAGCAGGTTCTGACGGAAGCGGCCCTGCTTGCCCTTGAGCATGTCGGACAGGGACTTAAGGGCGCGGTTGTTCGGGCCGGTGACCGGGCGGCCGCGGCGGCCGTTGTCGATCAGGGCGTCAACCGCTTCCTGCAGCATACGCTTCTCGTTGCGCACGATGATGTCCGGCGCGCCCAGCTCGAGCAGGCGCTTGAGACGGTTGTTGCGGTTGATCACGCGGCGGTACAGGTCATTCAGGTCGCTCGTCGCAAAACGGCCGCCGTCCAGCTGTACCATCGGGCGGATTTCCGGCGGGATGACCGGGACAACGTCCATGATCATCCACTCCGGACGGTTGTGCGACAGGCGGAACGACTCGACAACCTCGAGGCGCTTGATGATGCGCAGGCGCTTCTGCCCCGAGGACTCGCGCAGCTCGGCGGTCAGCTCCCCCGAGAGCTGGTCGAGGTCGAGCTCCTGCAGCAGCTCCTTGATCGCCTCCGCGCCCATGCCGGCGCGGAAGTCGTCCTCGTACTTTTCGCGCATGTCGCGGTACTCAGCCTCGGTCAGGATCTGCTTTTTCATCAGCGGGGTATCGCCCGGATCGATGACAATATAGTTGGCAAAGTACAGGACCTTCTCGAGCACGCGCGGGCTGATATCCAGGATCAGGCCCATGCGGGACGGGATGCCCTTGAAGTACCAGATGTGCGACACCGGCGCTGCCAGCTCGATGTGGCCCATGCGCTCGCGGCGGACCTTGGCGCGGGTGACCTCTACGCCGCACTTGTCGCAGATCTTGCCCTTGAAGCGGACTTTCTTATATTTACCGCAGTGGCACTCCCAGTCCTTGGTTGGGCCAAAGATGCGCTCGCAGAACAGACCGTCCCGTTCCGGCTTGAGCGTGCGGTAGTTGATGGTTTCGGGCTTTTTGACTTCACCGTACGACCACTGACGGATCAGGTCGGGCGAGGCCAGACCGATCTTGATGGCGTTAAACGTATGATATCCCATATATTTTAAGATGCTCCTTCCCTATTCACAGATGATTTTGATCGTTTGCAGTCATGGCCTTATTCGCCCAGCCCGTCGTCAAAATCATCCCCGGCATCGTCGCCGCCCTCATCGGCAGCGTTGTCCAGTGCAAAGAGATCGGTGTCCCCGTCCTCGGCGTCATTGATGCCGAAGCCGGCTGCGGTGAATTCCTCATCCGCGCCCGAAACAGCCTGCTCCATCGGGCGGATGAAATCTGCATCGTCCTCGTCGTCATCCGACAGCTCGATGACCTCCATGTTCTCGTCGAGCACCTGGATATCCAGACACAGCGACTGCAGCTCCTTGACCAGAACCTTGAAGGACTCCGGCACGCCCGGCTGCGGCACGTTGTGGCCCTTGACGATCGCCTCGTAGGTCTTGACACGGCCGGTGATATCGTCCGACTTGACGGTCAGGATCTCCTGAAGGGTATAAGCTGCGCCGTACGCCTCGAGCGCCCAGACTTCCATCTCACCGAAGCGCTGGCCGCCGAACTGCGCCTTGCCGCCCAGAGGCTGCTGGGTGACGAGCGAGTACGGGCCGGTCGAACGGGCGTGGATCTTATCGTCTACCAGATGGTGGAGCTTGAGGTAGTACATATAACCGACGGTTACGCGGTTGTCGAACTGCTCGCCGGTGCGGCCGTCATAGACGACGCTCTTGCCGTCCTCGTTGACGCCGGCCTCGACCAGCATTTCCTTGATATCGTCGAGCGTTGCGCCGTCAAATACCGGGGTCTCGACCTTCCAGCCGCGCTTTGCAGCTGCAAAGCCGAGGTGTACCTCGAGCACCTGACCGATGTTCATTCGGGACGGAACGCCCAGCGGGTTCAGAACGATGTCGAGCGGGGTGCCGTCCTCGAGGAAGGGCATATCCTCCTGCGGCAGGATGCGGGAGACAACACCCTTGTTGCCGTGGCGGCCCGCCATCTTGTCGCCGACCGAGATCTTGCGCTTCTGCGCAATATACACGCGGACAACCATGTTGACGCCGGGCGACAGCTCGTCGCCGTTCTCGCGGGTGAATACCTTGACGTCGACAACGATACCGGACTCACCGTGCGGCGCACGCAGCGAGGTGTCGCGCACCTCGCGCGCCTTCT
>USLE01000210.1 GCA_900555465.1 uncultured Butyricicoccus sp. | reverse complement strand
CGGCTGCTCCGCCGCCTGCGGCTGGGATTCGGTGTTCTGTTCTGCCGGCTGCTGCGGCTGCATATCATAATCGCCGCTCCGTTCCGGCGTATTGCTGTTTTTAAAGTCGTCCATTGTGATGGCCTCCCTTTGAGTTTGTGCCTTTATTCTAATGCCCCATTGTGGCAGTTTGTTGAAAACAATATGAATAATTTTTGAACTTCAATCCCCGCCCAATCTCCGCGCAAAAACCGCCGCCCGAAGGCGGCGGCCTGAGGCTGTCGAAAAACACAGTTTTTCGACAGCCTCTCGATTGAAACTACAGTTTCAATCGAATTGCCGATACAGAAGAGTGCGAAAACGCACCCTTTTGATCGGTTTGTATCGAAAATCCAGGCAAAGCCCGGCTTTCCGATGCCGCTCACAGAGCGGCTATTTCCATATGCGCTTACGCGCGAAATCTTTTTTGCAAGCTGAGACCGCCGCCCGAAGGCGGCGGTCTTTGTACATTCTATCAACACATTATTGCTGTTTTGTGTTCGGCAGCTGCGGCGGGGCAAGCGGCAGGGTGAACTCGAATTCGGTCTCGCCGCCGTCCGACCGGACGGAGATCTCGCCGCCGTGCAGGTTGATGATGTTCTTAACGATATACAGCCCCAGACCCGCGCCGGTCTTGTCCATCGAGCGCGACCGGTCAGCCTTGTAGAAGCGGTCGAACACATGCGGCAGGTCCTCCGCCGAGATGCCCGCGCCCGTGTTGCTGATCGAGAACGCGCAGAACGCGCCCTCCGGATGCGCACGCAGGCACAGCCGCCCGCCCTCATTGATAAACTTGACCGCATTGTCCACCAGATTATACACCGCGCGGTACAGGTGGTCGACGTCTCCCATCACGATCAGGCGCTCGCCGACCTCGCAGTCGACCTCGAGCTTCTTTGCCTCAATCTTCTGCTCAAAGGACAGCAGGATCTGCGTGGTCATCTCGGAGAAGTCGAGCGGCGCCGGGTTGAGGATGAGCTCGCCCGACTGGATCTTCGCCGCGTCCAGCATGCGGTTGACCATGCGCGACAGACGGCGGGTCTCCTCGGCGATGATGTGCAGGTACTTATCCCGCTGGTCGGCGGGGATGGTGCCGTCGATCATGCCGTCGACAAAGCCGCCGATCGTGGTCATCGGGGTCTTGAACTCATGGCTGACGTTGGAGATGAACCCGCGCGTCAGCTCCTCGAGCTGGTCGAGGTCGCGCGCCATGTTGTTGAAGGACACGGCCAGCTCGTCGATCTCGTAGCACCGGTTGTCCTCCGGCACGCGCACCTCAAAGTTGCCGGCTGCGAACTCCTTGGCCGCCGCCGCGATCACCTTGAGCGGGCGCGTCATATGCTGGGACAGGATGAACGAGATGATCAGCGCCACTGCGAGCGTCACCATCAGGATGAGCACCAGCGTCTGCGTGGAATGGCGCACCACGCCTGCCGCTGCGGCATCCTGCGTGTAGACGAACACCATCGCGCTGATCGACCCGCTGTCGTCCGACACGCCCGTACCCACGGTGTAGCTCGAGCGGTCGGTCAGCACGCCGAGCTGGCCGACCTCGGCATAGCTGCCCGTCGCGCGCACCTGCCGCGTGACCGCCGCGGGCATCATGTACTGCGGGCTGTACTCGATCACCGAGCCGCTCGGGTCCGCGACCATCTGGATCACGCCCTCCTCGTCGGTGACGCAGACCGTGATCGCGTCCTCCTTGGCCACGCGGCCGATGGACAGCATATAGATCTCGCGGATGATATCCGAATCCGTGCCCTGCATCAGCTTGGTCTGCTCGGCCAGACTCTGCACGGTCGTGCGCAGCTCTGCCTGCTTGGAGGAAAGCGCGTAGTTGCTCATCTGGTAATAGAACACACCGCCCGCCACTGCGAACGCGCACACGATCAGCAGCAGGTGCATCACATAGTTTTTAAAGAAAAAGCTGCGTCTGCCCATAGGCTCACTCCTTGGTCTCGAATTTATAGCCTACGCCCCAGACGGTTTTGAGTTCCCACTTATCCGAAACGCCCTCGAGCTTTTCGCGCAGGCGCTTAACATGTACGTCCACCGTGCGGGTGTCGCCGAAGTAGTCAAAGCCCCATACGTCGTCCAGCAGCTGCGCGCGGGTGAACACGCGGTTGGGGCTGGAGGCGAGGTAGTACAACAGCTCGATCTCCTTGGGCGGCGCATCCACGCGCTTGCCCTTGATGACCAGGTCATACGCCTGCTTGTCGATCACGAGGTTGTCAAAGGACAGCTTCTCAGGCGCGTCGTCCGGCGCCATGCGGCGGAACACCGCGCGCACGCGCGCGATGACCTCGGGCATCTCGAGCGGCTTGACGATATAGTCGTCCGCGCCCATCTCGAGGCCGGAAACGCGGTCCGCGGTCTCGCCCTTGGCGGTCAGCATGATGATCGGCACATCGCTTTCCGCGCGGATCTCCTTGCAGACCGCCCAGCCGTCCATCACCGGCATCATCACATCGAGCAGCAGCATATCCGGCTTTTCGGATTTCCACAGCTTGATGCCCTCCACGCCGTTCTCCGCTTCGATGACGGCATAGCCCTCGCGCTCGAGGTACAGGCGCAGCAGCTCGCGGATATTGGCTTCGTCTTCTACGATCAATATTTTCTTGGGCATATTTTATCCCCTGCTTTCCCATAGTCTGTTTCCATTATACCGCTGATTTCCCAAAAAAGCATTAACAATCTGTAAAAGCGCGCCCGGCGATTGTGCGCGCCGCGCGGGCATGCTATAATCGAAGCATCCCGAAACAAGGAGGCCCTTCCATGCCCCAAACCATCCCCATGCACGTCATCGCGCGCATCCGCAGCGATTTCCCGACCAAGTTCGGCATCCCGCGCCAGAGCGGGCTGGCGGACGCGCCCGCGCGCATTGTTTTTGAGCCGGAGTTCCGCAACGCCGACGCGCTGCGCGGCATTGACGGCTATTCGCACCTCTGGCTGCTCTGGCATTTTTCCGAGGCCGAACGCGAGGGCTGGTCGCCCACCGTGCGTCCGCCCAAGCTCGGCGGCAACAGGCGCATGGGCGTGTTTGCCACGCGCTCGCCCTTCCGCCCGAACGCGATCGGGCTTTCCTCCGTCCGGCTGAACCGGGCCGAACTGCACACGCCCGATGGTCCGGTGCTGCATATCGCGGGCGCCGACCTGATGGACGGCACGCCGATCCTGGACATCAAGCCCTATCTCGCCTATACGGATGCACACCCGGACGCCGCGGGCGGCTTTGCCTATCAGGTTCTGCAGCGCACGCTGCCTGTGGACTGCCCGCCCGACCTGCTCGCGCGCCTGCCGGAGGACCGGCGGGAGGCGCTGCTCTCCGTCCTCGCGCAGGACCCGCGCCCGGGCTATCAGGACGAGCCGGACAGGTTGTACGGCTTCCCGTTCGCAGGCTTCGAGGTGCGCTTTTCGGTCTCGGACGGCCGCCTGACGGTCGTTGATATCGAACCCACAAACGGATAAATCCCGCTTTGCAAACACAAAACCGCCCCGGAGCATTCCGGGGCGGTTTTTCTGTGCGTTTTTATTACAGGTTGGTCGGGGTGATCGCTTCGAAGTCCTCGAGCTTGCCGCCGCGCAGGAAGCAGTCGATGATCTCCTTGCCGCGCGGGTCGAGGTCGGGCGTATCGAACTTCGCCAGCTCCTTGCGGAAGAAG
>USLE01000209.1 GCA_900555465.1 uncultured Butyricicoccus sp. | reverse complement strand
CCGCTGGCGGCGTTCGTAAGGGCTGTATGTTGTTTCGCCCAGCCCCAGCATTTTGCTGAACTGCCGCTGGGAAATGCCCTTTTCCTCCCGCGCATTTTTTATCCGATCAATATAATCCATAAATTTTCCCTTGATGTATTGTATTTAAATTAAATACATGATATACTGTATTCAAATTAAATACAAGGAGTGATTTTATGAACACCTTTTTGGAAGATCTCTATTTCGATCTCACCGATGAACGCTTCCGCAGGAAACCGCCGTTTTACTCCTTTGTTCTCGGCCTGCGCTTTGCGTTCGACCTTATGGCCGCGCTCTACGGCCCGGATCAAAGCCCGTTCTGAATCTTCGCGGCCTTGAGCGTGTTCTTCATCAGCATGGTGATGGTCATCGGGCCAGCGCCGCCCGGCACCGGCGTCATATAAGACGCCTTCTCCATTACCGCCGCGTCCACGTCGCCGCAGACCTTGCCCTCGGTGTTGCGGTTGATGCCCACGTCGATCACGACCGCGCCGTCCTTTACCATGTCCGGCGTGATAAAGCCCGCCTTGCCGACCGCAGCGACCAGAATGTCCGCGCGGCGGCAGACCTCGTCCAGATGCTGCGTGCGGCTGTGGCACATGGTCACCGTGCCGTGGCGGTGCAGCAGCAGCATGCTCATCGGCTTGCCGACGATGTTCGACCGGCCGACCACCACGCACTCCTTGCCCTTGATGTCGATCTGGTATTCGTCGAGCAGCTCCATCACGCCTGCGGGCGTGCAGGGGACAAAGTCAAAGTTGCCGACCATGATCTTGCCCACGTTGACCGGATGGAACGCATCCACGTCCTTTTTCGGGTCGATCGCATTGATGACCGCCTCTTCGGAAATGTGGTCCGGCACCGGCAGCTGGCACAGGATGCCCGAGATCTGCGGGCTGTGGTTGAGCTGGTCGATCAGGCCGAGCAGTTCCTCCTGCGAGGTCTCGGCGGGCAGAGCGTACTTTTCGCTGTAAAAGCCGCACTCCGCGCACGCCTTTTCCTTGTTGCGGACGTAGATCTCGCTCGCGGGATCGTTGCCCACGATGATGACCGCAAGGCCGGGCGTGACGCCCTTTTTCTTCAGCTCCTCGGTCTCGGCCAAAATGCTGCTGCGCACCTTGGCGGAAAGCGCCTTGCCGTCCATTCTTACTGCACTCATGTTGTATCCTCCTTTATGTTGTCAGCGGGGATAGTCCCCCCGCTTTTCCGTTGTGAAAGGCCGGGCGCGCAGTGCGCGCCCCTACGATCGCGATGGGTTCGACTCCCATCATGCGTTATTTCTCTTCCGGCTCGCCGGGCGCGGCATCCGCCTTGTCCTCCGCGGGAGCCGCCTCGGCCGCAGCCGCAGCGGGCTTGTCCTCCGCAGGAGCAGCTTCCGCCTTGCCCTCTGCCGGGGCGGGTTCCGCGGCCGCCTCTGCGGGCTGCGCTGCGGGCGGCACATAGAACGCCCTCTGCACCTTGATGCGGTTATGCTGGCGCACGAGCAGCGCGACCGCCACAATGCAGCTCACCGCCGCGAGCATCTGGGACACGCGCACCGGCCCCAGATACAGGCTGTCCGTGCGCAGGCCCTCGATCCACGCGCGGCCGAGGCCGTACCAGGCCACATACAGCAGCGCCATTTCGCCCGGGAACCTGCGCTTTTTGGAGTAGAAATGCAGGGCGATAAAGCCCACGAGGTTCCAGAGCGACTCATACAGGAAGGTCGGGTGCACCGGGCTGCCGCCGTCGATCGACATCCCCCAGGGCAGGGCGGTCTCGCCGCCATGTGCCTCACCGTTGACGAAGTTGCCCCAGCGGCCTATGCACTGGCCGATCAGCAGGCCGAACGCCGCGAGGTCGCACAGGCTGGCAAAGGACAGCTTTTTGACCCGGCTGTAGATATACAGCGCGATCACCACGCCGATCACCGCGCCATAGATCGCAATGCCGCCGTTCCAGATCGCGATGATCTCGGACAGATGCTGGCGGTAGTAGTCCCATTCAAAAACGACGTAGTAGATGCGCGCGCAGATAATGCCGACCGGCACGCAGATGATCAGGCAGTCCACGAGGTTGTCCGAGGTGACGCCGAATTCCTTCACGCGGGCGTTGACATACAGCGCGGCGAGGATGAAGCCGATGCAGATGATGATGCCGTACCAGTAAATATCAAGGCCGAAAACATGCGCGGCAACGCGGTTGAGCGTAAATTCCAGACCGAGGGCCGGGAAAGAGATAACGTGTTCCATTGGTAGTTCTTCCTTTGTTGTCTTTTATTTGGGCTCGATGACCGACATGGTGCAGCGGTCACGGCGCGCCCAGCGCGCGAACATCGCCTGCACGTCGCCCGCGCCGATGGTGTCGAACAGGGCGGCAAAGTCCGGGTAATGCTCGCCCGCGAACAGGGCAGTCGCTTCCTGCCGCGCGTAGGCCTCGGGCACGTCGAGCACGCGCAGATGCAGGCCGTAGACCGCTTTTTTCATGCGGCCAAACAGCGCCGGGTCCACGCCCTCGTGCGCGAGGCGCGCGACCTCCTGCTCGACCGCCGCGCGCACGGCTGCGGGGTCGCGGCTCTCGCCGCCCAGCATGGCGCACGCGCCCTCCGGGATGAGCGAGTAATCCGTGTCGAAATCCCGGCCGATCAGGCGCTTTTCATACAGCTGCGCGTACAGCGGCGCGGTATCGCCGCACAGGATGCGCACCGCCAGCTCGCCCAGCAGGCTGCGGCGCAGGCGGCTCTCGCCCGCGGCAACGGGGTCGTCCTTAAAGCCGATCAAAAACTGCGGCTGGGAAACCTGCATTTTGCGGGTCACGAGCAGCTCGTTTACGGCTTCGCGGCGCGTGCCGTAGTGCCGCTCGCCGATCTCGGGCGCGTCCTGCGGGGAGAACTGCGCGGCCATGCGGCAGATTTCCTCGAAATCCGCCGTGCCGCACACGACGAGCGCCATGTTTTTCGGGCTGTAAAACGCGCGGTGGCAGGTGTACAGTGTTTCAGGCGTGATTGCCGCGATGCTCTCCACGCTGCCCGCGATGGACACGTGCACCGGATGCTCGCGGTACAGCCCTTCGTACAGGCCGACCATTGCCTGCCAGCCCGGGGTGTCGTCCATCATGCCGATCTCCTGCCCGATGATGCCGCGCTCCTTGGCGACGTTTTCCTCGGTGAAATACGGCGTGAACACGAATTTGAGCAGGATCTCGAGGTTCTCCGCGAACCGGTCGGTGCAGGAGAAGTGGTAGGCGGTCATGGTGTGGCTGGTGAAGGCGTTGGGGCTTGCGCCCGTGCGCGCGAATTTTTGCAGCGCGTTGCCGTCCTTGTCCTCGAACATCTTGTGCTCAAGGAAGTGCGCCACGCCCGCCGGGGTGTCGTATCGTTTGCCCTCGAACGTAAAGGAGGCGTCCACCGAGCCGAAATCGGTTGCGAGGATGGCAAAGGTTTTGCTGAAGCCCTCCTTGGGCAGATAGCACACGCGCAGGCCGTTGTCCAATGTGCGCATCTCCATGCGCTCGCCCAGGGCGGAATAGTTCTTGATCATTGCGCCGCCCCCTTCATAAAATAGACCGTGTCGAGCGTGGTCGCCTGCGCCGCGGCGACAATGTCCCCGCGCGTGACGGCCGCGACCTGTGCGATGCGCTCCTCGGGCGTGACCAGCGTGCCCGCGGCCGCCTGCCCGAGCCAGTAGCGCTCGAGGG
>USLE01000208.1 GCA_900555465.1 uncultured Butyricicoccus sp. | reverse complement strand
CCACCGCGCCCTCGACGCGGGTGTAGAACTCGGAAAGCTCGTCGAACGAAAATACGTCCTGCAAACTCTCGAGCGGATAGGCGTGCGTCACCTTGGCGAACCGGCCGGACGCCGTGCCGCCGACCCGCTGGGTCGGGGAATCCGCATCCGCGTATTCCGGGTGCGCCGCCTCGAGCGCGCGCAGCTCGCGCTGCATCATGTCGTACTCATAATCCGAGATTTCGGGCGCGTCCTGATTGTAATATTTGTCGTTGTGATACCGCAGCTTTTCGCGCAATGCGGTGATTTGTTCAAGCGCGTCCATGCCAACATCCCTTCCAAGTTCCAATACAGAATATAGTATACCAAATTTTTCGCGGATTAGAAAGGGTTATTTGCTTTGGCAGCCGGCATTTTTCGCGTGTGCCGTGCTGTATCTGCATCAGTTTTTGTTTTTGCCGTCTTTCCACGTCTGATAGGTATTGACAACGCCGAAAAACAAAAAGCACAGCCCGAGAAACGTCCAGATCGCGCCGGTCAGCGCATTGCCGCTTTGAAAGCTGTATCCCCCTGCCATACACAATAACAGTGTCGCCACAAAAAACATCATGGATTTTTTGATCGCTTTTCCCATCTTTTTCTCCTCTCCCGGCCTGCACCGTCCGCAAAAGCCATATTCTCGTTTATTATAGCACATCCGGCACGCTTCGACAATGCCCGGCGCGGTTGAGCTCAGGGCTGTCCGGCGGAAGGATAGTCGCTGACCTCGCCGAGCAGGCCCGAGCCCAGATCGTCGATATAGGTATACCGTTCGGGCACGGTACCGACGATCACCGTATCGGTCACCGGATAGCTGCTGACGATCTCGCGGTCCTCCCCGCCGAACGGCGTCAGGATGCGGAACCCCGCGTGGATCTCGATGATGATATTGTGCCGCGTCTGGTTGATGCCGGCCGAGGAAAACGCGCTGACGAACTCCGCCTCCATCTGGGTCAGGCCCGCCATGCCGACGTCCACGACCGGCCCCATGCCGCTGAAAAAGTTCGGCGCAAACACCGACCCGAGCGGCACCTCGACCGTGGTCTGCTCGAGATCCTCCAGCCGGTCGAACAGGCCGTTGACCAGCTCTGCCTTGATCTGCCCGATCGCGATCACGTCCGTGCGCAGCGCGGTCACATGGTTTTCGCTGTCGCGCTCGAGGATCACCATGTTCTCATAGGTTTCCGGGTTGGAAAACACCTCGTCCTGCATCAGATTGTTGATCTCCTGTATCGCGCTGTCCTCGCACACATTCGCGGCGTACTCCATGAATACGCGGTGCATCTGGCGGGAGGCTGCAAACAGCGCCGCACCCACGGCCGCCAGCACAAGCACGGCAAGCACGCGCCTCCCTTTTTTCCGATACCTGCGCCGCCGCATGCGTCCGCCCCCTTTGGGGCCAGTATACGCGGCAAAAGCGCAAAAAAGAAGCACCCTTTCGGATGCTTCTTTGCAATACGTCTGAGAGATTACTCCTCGTCCGCTACGAGCAGCGCACGGATGGACAGGGAGACCTTCTTCTTCTCGTCGTTGATGTCGATGATCTTCGCGTCAACCTGCTGGCCAACCTCGAGGACGTCCTCGGGCTTGGCGATGCGGTGATCCGCGATCTGGGAGATGTGGATCAGGCCGTCCACGCCCGGAACGATCTCAGCGAACGCACCGAACGGCATGAACTTGAGGATCTTGACCTCGGCAACGTCGCCCACGCCGTACTTGGACTTGAACACGTTCCACGGGTTGTCCTCCTCGCGCTTGTAGCCGAGGGAGATCTTCTTGTTTTCCTTGTCCAGGCCGATGACGAACACCTTGACCTTGTCGCCGACATTGACGACCTCGGACGGGTGCTTGATACGGCCCCAGGACAGCTCGGAGATGTGGACCATGCCGTCCACGCCGCCGATGTCAACAAACGCGCCGTAGGAGGTCAGGGACTTGACCGTGCCCTCGTACTCGTTGCCGACCTCGATGGTGCTCCAGATCTGCTCAGCAGCAGCCTTGCGAGCCTCCTGCTGGATCTGGCGGATCGAGCCGACCACGCGCTTGCGCTGGCGGTTGATTTCGGTGATATAGAAGGACTGCTTGGTCTTGACCAGCTGGCTCATCGGCTGATCCTTCGGCACGCCGGTCTGGCTTGCCGGGATGAAGACGCGCACGCCGAACGCAGTCGCGACAACGCCGCCGCGGTTCTCCTCGACGATCGTGCCCTCGACAACGGTGTGCTCCTCATAAGCCTTCTCAACGGTCTCCCAGCCCTTGAGCTGGTCAACGCGCTTCTTGGACAGGGTAACGGTACCCTCGCCGTCGTTGACGCGAACGACAACAGCCTCGATCTCGTCGCCCGGATGGATGTTCGCGGCTACGTCGTAGTTCGGGTCGTCCGACAGTTCGCCCAGCGGAATATACGCAGTGTGCTTGACGCCAAGGTCGACCTGTACATCGGTCGAGGACACTGCGACAACAGTACCGGTGACTTTCTCTCCTGTATTTAAAGTTTTGAAGGACTCTTCGAGCATTGCCGCAAAGTCCTCACCATTTTCAATCTTGGTTTCTTCGCTCATCATGTTACTGACCTCCTTAATTATCCATGCCGGTGTCGATGCTCCTGCTGTGATCCCGACGCGCCCATCCCGGCAGAGCCCCTGCGTCGTAAGCTCTGTGGCGTCCTCGATATAAAGCACATTGCTGCACAGCGACCGGCTGATTTCATACAGCCGCTTGGTGTTGGAGCTTTTCTTATCGCCAATGACGATCATTTGATCCGAGGCACCGGCAAGCAGACGAGCCTCCGACTGACGCTCATCCGTCGCTTTACATATTGTATCAAAAATTTTGAGGTTTGTACACCTTTTTTTTATCAGACCGACAGAAATATTCCAAATTGTCCGGTTGACCGTGGTCTGCGCAACGATAGAGACCGGTCGGTCTGCGTTCTCCGGGCGCTCTGCGAACGCCCGCGCCTGCTCCTCGCCGTCCAGCACGACCGACGCCCCGCACCAGCCCTGGATGCCCACGACCTCGGGGTGTCCGGCGCTGCCGAGGATGACGACCAGCCTGCCCGCGCGGCTCTCCTCGTCCGCGATCCGGTGGATCTTCTGCACGAAGGGGCAGGTCGCGTCATAGACCTCGCAGCCCTTGTCCGCCAGGGTGTCATACACCGCGCGCGGCACGCCGTGCGCGCGGATGAGCACCCGCGCCCCGTCCGGGATCTCCTCGAGCGTCTGGGCGGTGCGCACGCCGCAGCTTTCCAGCCGCCGAATCTCGTGCATATTGTGGATGATCTCGCCGTAGGCCCAGATCGTGCCGTTCTGCTTCGCCTGCTGCTCGGCCAGCTCGACCGCGCGCCGCACGCCGAAGCAGAACCCGGCGGTTTTGGCTACCGTAACGCTCATACCTGCTCCTTCAGGGCGTAGATGCGCCTCAGGATGTCGTCCGCGATCACGCCGTAGTCCTTTTCCTTGGGGTCGGGCTGGAACGGCTTGCCGATCACGACGGTCGCCTTGCAGCGGAAGCCCTTGTTCTCCGTGATGTACATCGGCAGGATGGGCGCGCGGGTCTTGACTGCCAGCATCGCAGCGCCCTTCTTGGTCTCGCCCTCGGCAGCGCCACGCGTGCCCTGCGGGAAAATGATCAGCTTCTGGCCCGCGCGGACGCAGCCCAGCGCGGTCTTGATCGCGGTGATATC
>USLE01000207.1 GCA_900555465.1 uncultured Butyricicoccus sp. | reverse complement strand
GTATCGAATTTGATGCCCTCCGGCTCGATGCCGCGCGCGAGCAGCGCCGCGACGGCAGGCTTGGCGTCGTGCAGGACAAGCTCGACCGAACCGTCAAACAGGCGGCGCAGGATGGCATCCCAGTCTGTATCTGCGAAATCGTCCGCAAACAGCACGTTCGCGGTCTCGCCGTCCAGCAGGCAGAGCGCGCCCAGCGTCTCCGGAACGAGCACGAACACACGGTCGGCAGCGGTCAGCGCGTCGAGCAGCGCAAACGCCTCGGCAGCAGCCCCGATGCGCTGCGCCTTGACCGCGGGCAGCTTGGGCGCGGCACTCTCGCCGCTCAGCCCCAGCCGCTTGATGAAATTCTTAAACTCCAGCCGTGTGAGCAGCTCGTACAGCGCGGTCTCGTCCATCTGCGCTGCGGGCAGATTTTCCACGTCCAGCTCGAGCGGCGCGTTGCGCTCAATCGTCGCGAGCCAGTAGCTGTCCTTCGCGGACTGCTCGCCCGCCTCCAGCTTGGCGCGCGCGCCCTTTTTGATCTTCGGGTCATCCAGATGCGCGTAAACGCCGTCCAGCGAGCCGAAATCGTGCAGCAGCTGCATGGCGGTCTTTTCGCCGATGCCCGGCACGCCCGGGATATTGTCCGACGAGTCGCCCATCAAGGCCTTGAGATCGATCAGGTAGATCGGGTCGAACCCGTATTTTTCGCGGAACTTTTCGGTATCATAGGTCTCGTAGGTGGTCTGCCCCATTCGGGTCGAGACCAGGCGCACGGTCGTGCCGCCGCCGACCAGCTGCAAACTGTCCCGGTCGCCGGTGACGATCACGCAGCTGTCGCCGTGCTCATCCGCACGGCGGCTGATCGTGCCGATCAGGTCGTCCGCCTCGTAGCCCGCCAGCTCGCAGCGCGTAAGCCCCATCGCGTCCAGCACCTGCTTCATCACCGGCAGCTGCGCCGCCAGCTCGTCCGGCATGCCCTTGCGCGTGGCCTTGTAAGAGTCAAACTTTAAGTGGCGGAAGGTCTTTTCCTTTACGTCGAAGCAGACCACCGTGCGGTCGGGCTTTTCGTCGTCCTGCAATTTAAACAGCGTGGCAAGGAAGCCGTACACCGCGTTAGTCGGCAGCCCCTCGTGGTTGGAGAGCTGCCGCACGCCGTAAAACGCGCGGTTGAGTATGCTGTTGCCGTCTATCACCATGATTTTCATGAACGCAGTCCTCATCATTTCACAATATTTTTCTTATGTGATCTATTATATCCTATCGGCGGGCGTATTTCCAGACAAAATAAGGGACGGGGCTTGCGCCCCGTCCCTCAAACAGACTTTTTATGTTATGCAATCAGCTTTTCCAGCAGCGTAAAGGTTTCTGCACGGAGGATCGGCCGCTCCAGATGCAGCATATTATCCTCATAGCCGTTGAGCATGCCCTGCTCGATCATGCCGGCCGCAGCCTGCTTTGCATACTCGGGGACAGCCGCCCCATCCGCAAAGCGGTCCAGTACGCTCAGATCCTCGCTTGCGATCTTCGCCGCGCGGGCAACCATTGTAACGACCTCTGCACGGCTCGCGTTGTCCTGGCCGTTCATGTATCCGCGCTCGTCACCCTGCATGATGCCCTGTGCACGGGCGGTCGCCAAAATATCCTTTGCCCATTCGGAGGACCGGTCGCCCTGCGCGATCGTGCCGGTTTCGGTCACCGGGATCTGCAGCGTGCTCAGAAGCGTCTTGGCAACCTCTTCTCTGGTGATCGTGTCTTCCGGACGGATGTTGCCGGTCTCGGCATCGCCGCTGATGATGCCCTTGTCGATCATCGTGCGGATGGTCTCATACGCCCAGTGGGACTGCGGAACATCCGCACCGATCAGGCTGCCCGCCTCGCCGGACGCCTCAGCAGTCGCGTCCGCGGTGCCGGAGTAGTCATCGAAATCCGCCGCATAGTCCTTGAGGAAGTCGGTCGGCTCATAGCCCGCTGCGCCCTCGAACGTGCCTTCATTCCACGCCGCCAGCGTTGCCCAGGTGTTTTTGCTGTCCGCATTGACGGTATAGGAACGGATGACCGGCATATCGGTCGCCTGCTCCGTAACGGACGAGTGCAGATCGGTCACGATGCGCACATAGTTTGCTTCGCCCAGTCCGCCAAGGTCGATCGTTCCCTTGCCGTTCTTGAACTCCGCCTGCTGGCTGTTCTTGACGGTCTTGCCGTCGTCCGATGTCTCAACCGTTACCTTGGCCGTAGCCGCGCCGTTCAGCTCGACATCATAGTCCATGCTCCTGATGGCGCCGTCCGACGCGCGCCACTCCGTCGTATGCTTGCCGTCCGTCACAATATGCTCGGGTGCAAAATCCAGCCATACGACCAAATCGTCCGCCTTGGGGCCCTTTTCCGACGGCGCCGCGTAGATGGCTGCATTTTCGTCTTCGGTCAGCTTGGCCGTGTAGAAACGGATCTGCCCGATGTCGCCGGTCAGCATGGTGTGCGTCTTGCCGCGGTTGCGGTCGGTCAGCAGATGGCGGTGGAACGAGAAGCCGGCATACATGGAGGAACCCGGCCAGTTTTTGATCTCGGAGTCAAAATCCGGGGGATCGATCTCGCCGGACTGCTTGGTGTTTTCCCAACTGGTGCCGCCGGTCGCGCGGTCAAAGCCGCCCGTGTACTGCACCCATTCGCCGAGCTGCACGCCCGCGCCCTCGATCGAGTCATCGTCGTTCCAGAAATACTCGCCGTTATCGTTGTTGAAACCAATGCCGTAGGTGACCATGCCGGTCTGGCGCACCGCCATGCGGTACAGGTAGTTCGTGCCGTAGCTGATGGACGCGCCCTTAACCAGCAGCGGGTTGTGGTCCCATTCGCCCTCCTGTGCCAGACGGTCGATATTTGCCCATACCATGCCGGTCACGCCGTCATCCACCGTGTAATTCTGCCGGTCCGGGATCTCGACGTAGTCATCCACGCCGTCCAGCGACAGGCCGTAGCCGCCGTCGTACTTGACCAGCGTCGGATTGCCGCGGATCAGGCCGTCGTTGCCCTTGCCGGACTGGTCCTTTACGATCGGCACGCCCTGCATCTCACCCAGGATGGAGACCGTCTGCGCAGCCGCATCGCCGATCGTGACCTGATACTCGCCGCCGGACGGGAACGTGTAGGTAAACTCTACGGTCTTGGTCTCGCCTGCATCCAGCGCGATCTGCTGCGTGCCCAGCGTTTTGCCGTTGATCATAAGCGGCACTTCCGCCGTACCGGCCTCATTGCCGATGTTCTTCACATCCGCTTTTACATGCAAACGGTCGCTCGTCAGGTCGCTGATCTCGCCGTCGCCCAGCTTGACGCGCAGATTGCTGTAGGCGTAAGTCGCCTCGCGGAAGCCCACTTCAACGTTCTTTGTGTATCCCGCCATCTGGAGCGTGTGTCTGCCCAGCTCAGTCAGCTCGAGCGTGCCGGACAGCTCGCGGGACTCACCCGGGTTCAGCCCGATCACACGGCTCGTCGCCGGATCGCCGAACTGATAGATATAGCGGTCGGTGCCGTTGTCGTTGATCTGGAATACCGCAGCCGCCAGGCCTTCGCCGGTATTGGTCACCTTGGCCGAGACCGTGACCGTGCCGCTGGACAGGATGCTGTCCGGCGTGATGGAGATGTTTTCGTATTTGAGCGACGGCTCGCCGTTGGTGACGGTTACGCTCTCGACCAGTTCTTCCTTGCCGTCGACGAGGCCGATGTTCGAGCAGGTCAGCTTATTGGCGG
>USLE01000206.1 GCA_900555465.1 uncultured Butyricicoccus sp. | reverse complement strand
CGGTCAGGCGCACATCGACCAGCGCGTCGTCCTCGTTCAGATTCAGCGCGCGCAGGCCCGCCCGGCGGATGTTCTGCAGGTCGGACAGCACCACGCGCTTGGCAATGCCCTGCTTTGTGACAAAGAACAGGAACTTATCATCCGCAAACTCCTTGATCGGGAACATGGCGGTGATCTTCTCGTCGGTTTCCAGCTCTAAGAGGTTTACAATGTTCATGCCCTTGGCGCTGCGCCCGGTCTCCGGGATCTGGTAGCCCTTAAGCTTGTAAACCTTGCCGCGGTTGGAGAAAAACAGGATGGTGTCATGCGTCGAGGCGGTGAAGATATCCTTGGCAAAGTCCTCCTCGCGCGTGCTCATCGCGGAAACGCCGCGGCCGCCGCGCCGCTGCGCGCGGTAAACCGAGGTCGGCTGGCGCTTGATGTAGCCGAAGTGGGTCAGCGTATACGCGCAGTCCTGCTCCTCGATCAGATCCTCGATATCGATCTCATCTGCGACGTTTGCGATCTCGGTGTGGCGCTCGTCGCCATATTTCTGCTTGATCTCCTGCAGCTCGTCCTTGACGACCGCAAGGATGTTGGTATCCGAGGACAGGATCTCCTCAAAGCCTGCGATTTTGTTTTCCAGCTCGTTGTACTCGTCGCGGATCTTCTCCTGCTCGAGACCGGACAGACGGCCCAGACGCATATCCACGATCGCCTGCGCCTGCGGCTCATCCAGATGGAACTCGAAGTGCTCCGAGCCGTCCACAATGCCGAGCAGCGCGATCTGGTCGATCCAGAACGGCTCCGCCATCAGGTTTACCTTGGCATCGGCCTCGTTTTTCGAAGCGCGGATGATCTGGATGATGCGGTCGATGTTGTCGGTCGCGACCTTGAGGCCCTCGAGGATGTGCGCGCGGTCCTGCGCTTTCTTGAGGTCAAAGCGCGTGCGGCGTGCAACGACGTCCTTCTGGAACGCGACGTACTGGTCGATGATCTGCCGCAGCGTGAGCACGCGCGGCTGCAATTTGCCCGCAGCGCCGGTCGGCACGAGGGCGATGTGGATCATCGAAATGGTGTCCTCCAGCTGGGTATAGGTGAACAGCTGGTTCAAAATGACCTGCGCGTTGGCGTCGCGGCGGATATCCACCACGATCTGCATGCCCTCGCGCGAGGAATGGTCCTGGATGTTGGTGATGCCGTCGACGCGCTTGTCCTTAACGAGGTTGGCCATCGACTCGACCAGGCGCGCCTTGTTGACCATGTACGGGATCTCGGTGATCTGGATCTGGCTTTTGCCGTTCGGCAGCTCGACGATCTCGGTCTTGGCGCGCACCTTGATCTTGCCGCGGCCGGTCGCATACGCCGCGCGGATGCCGCTGCGGCCCATGATCACGCCGCCGGTCGGAAAATCCGGCCCCTTGATGAACTGGCAGATCTCATCCAGCTCGGCCTCCGGGTGGTCGATGACATAGCAGATGCCGTCGATGACCTCGGTCAGGTTGTGCGGCGGGATGTTGGTCGCCATGCCGACCGCGATGCCCGACGAGCCGTTGACCAGCAGGTTGGGGAAGCGGGAGGGGAGCACGACCGGCTCCTGCCGCTCCTCGTCGAAGTTCGGCTCAAAGTCGACCGTGTTCTTTTTGATATCCGCGAGCATGTAGTTGGCGAGCTTGGCCATACGCGCCTCGGTATAACGGTAAGCCGCCGGGGGGTCGCCGTCCACCGAACCAAAGTTGCCGTGGCCGTCGATCAGCGGGTAATGCAGCGAAAACGGCTGCGCCAGACGCACGAGCGCGTCGTAAACCGATGCGTCGCCGTGCGGATGGTAGCGGCCGAGTACGTTGCCGACCGTGGTCGCGGACTTGCGGTAGGGCTTGTCCGAGGTCAGGCCGTCCTCGTACATCGCGTACAGGATGCGGCGGTGGACCGGCTTTAAGCCGTCGCGCACATCCGGCAGCGCACGCCCGACGATAACGCTCATTGCATAGTCGATATAGCTCTTTTTCATCTCTTTTTCGAGATCGACCTGCAAGATTTTCTGCTGTTCGTATTCTTGACTCATTCTTTGCCTCCAAAGCTGTTGGCGTTTTGTTCTGTCTGCCGGCGCGCGTCAGAGCCGCGGGCAGGGGGCGCTTTTATACGTCCAGATTCATAACGTACTTGGCGTTTTTCTCGATAAATTCACGTCGCGGCTCGACCTTTTCGCCCATCAGCAGGGCAAAGGTCTCGTCCGCTGCCGCGGCGTCGTCCATCGTGACCTGCAGCAGGGTGCGGTGCGCCGGGTCCATCGTGGTCTCCCAGAGCTGCTCGGGGTCCATCTCGCCGAGGCCCTTGTAGCGCTGCACGCGCACGCCCTCGCCCATTTCAGCGAGGCAGGCGCGCTGCTGCTCATCCGTGTAGGTATAGCGCACTTCCTTGCCCTTTTCGTTCTTGAAAAGCGGCGGCTGCGCGATATAGACGTGCCCGTGCTCGATCAGCGGCCGCATGAAGCGGAAGAAGAAGGTCAAAAGCAGGGTGCGGATATGGCTGCCGTCGACATCGGCATCGGCCATCAGGATGATCTTGCCGTAGCGCAGCTTGGACAGGTCGAAATCATCGCCGAAGCCCGCGCCGAACGCGGTGATCATCGGGGTGAGCTTGTCGTTGCCGTATACGCGGTCGAGGCGCGCCTTTTCGACGTTGAGCATCTTGCCCCAGAGCGGCAGGATGGCCTGATGGCGGCGGTCGCGGCCCTCCTTGGCCGAGCCACCTGCGGAATCACCCTCGACGATGTAGATCTCGGTATAGGTCGGGTCCTTCTCGATGCAGTCCGCGAGCTTGCCCGGAAGGCTTGCCGAGTCGAGTGCGGATTTTCTTCTGGTCAGCTCGCGCGCCTTTTTCGCGGCCTCGCGGGCGCGGGCGGCGGTCTGCGCCTTTTCGATGATCGTGCGCGCGACAGCCGGGTTCTCCTCAAAGAAGGTCATCAGCTTTTCGGATACCATCGCGTCCACGAGCGCGCGCATCTCGCTGTTGCCCAGCTTGGTCTTGGTCTGGCCCTCGAACTGCGCCTCCTGGAGCTTGACCGAGATGATCGCGGTCAGGCCCTCGCGCGCGTCCTCGCCCTTGAAGGACTCGTCATCCTTGAGGATCTTGTATTTCTTGCCGTACTCGTTGAGCACGCGGGTGAGCGCAGCCTTGAAGCCGGTCTCGTGTGTGCCGCCCTCGGTGGTGTTGATGTTGTTGGCAAAGGAGAGCAGCAGCTCGTTATAGCTGTCGGTATACTGCATCGCAACCTCGGCCATCGAGGTGTCGCGGCTGCCCTCCATGTAGATGACGTCCTCATGCAGGGGGTTTTTGGTGCGGTTCAAATGCTGCACGAACTGGCGGATGCCGCCCTCGTAGTGCATGACCTCCTCGGTCGGCTCGTCGTCGCGCTCGTCGCGCAGGGTGATCTTGAGGCCCGCATTGAGGAAGGCCTGCTCGCGCAGGCGCTTTTCCAGCGTGTCGTAGTCGTACTCGGTGGTCTCGAAGATCTCCGGGTCCGCGTGGAAGCGGATGGTCGTGCCGGTCTCGCTCTCGCAGGGCGTGTCGCGCATCTTGACGACTGTCACGCCGCGCTCAAAGCGCATATAGTGTTTGGTATGCCCGTCGCGCACCTCGGCCTCCAGCCAGTCGGACAGGGCGTTGACGACCGACGAGCCCACGCCGTGCAGGCCGCCGGACACCTTGTAGCCCGAGCCGTCGAACTTGCCGCCCGCGTGCAGCACGGTAAGCA
>USLE01000205.1 GCA_900555465.1 uncultured Butyricicoccus sp. | reverse complement strand
GTCATGGTCGGTGCCGGTCAGGAAGGCCTTCCGCGCTTCTGCCGCGCCCGCCATCGCCGCGTCGATGTCCACACCTGCCGCCGCCATCGGCAACAGGCCGACCGCGGTCAGCACAGAGAAGCGGCCGCCGACGTCGTCCGGCACAACAAAGGTCTCATAGCCCTCGTCATCCGCCAGCTTTTTGAGCGCGCCGCGCGCCTTGTCGGTCGTGGCGAAGATGCGGTCCTTTGCGCCGTCCTTGCCGTATTTGTCCTCACACAGCTTTTTGAAAATGCGGAACGCGATCGCGGGCTCGGTCGTGGTGCCCGACTTGGAGATCACGTTGATGCAGAAGTCGCGCTCGCCGATGATCTTGACCACGTCGTTGAGATAGGACGACGAGATGTTGCTGCCGACAAAGTAAACCTCCGGGATGCCCTCCGGACGCACGCCGTTGTACATCTGGCCGTTTACGAATTCGATCGCTGCGCGCGCGCCCAGATAGGAGCCGCCGATGCCGATCACGACCAGCACGTCGCAGGTCTGCTGGATCTTCCTGGCCGCCGCCTTGATGCGCGCGAACTCCTCCTTATCATAGTTTTCGGGCAGGTCGACCCAGCCCAGAAAATCATTGCCCGCGCCCGAGCCGGCGTGCAGCGTATCCTGTGCAGCCTTTACCAGCGGCGCCATACATGCGAGCTCGTCCTCACCGACAAAGCCCTTGAGTCCGGTCAGCTTGAGTTCCATTGCCATAACTGCATTTCCCCTTTGTTTAAATTCTGGCCCTTCCATTGGCACATAGAAACCTTTTCCAATATAGTATATCATATCTGCGGAAAATCGCAAGGTTTTTGTTCATTTTCTACAAAAGTTTTACAAAATCGACTTGCAAATGCGGCGCATTGTCCATCCCCTTCCTATGCAACAAAAAAACACCGCTTTCCGAAAGGAAAGCGGTGCTTTGCAGAACTCAATAGATCGGGAAGCTCGCGCAGATGTCGCACACATTGCGGCGGATCTCCTCCGCCTTGTTGTCGAAATCGGTCGCAGCCTGCCAGATAAACTCAGCGATGTGCAGCATTTCCGGCTCACCGAAACCGCGCGAGGTGACGGCCGGGGTGCCGACGCGCTGGCCCGAGGTGACGAACGGGCTGGCCGGGTCGTTCGGGATGGTGTTCTTGTTGGCGGTGATATACACCTCGTCCAGACGGTGCTGGAGCTCCTTGCCGGTCACGCCGGTCTTGCGCAGGTCGATCAGCATCAGGTGGTTGTCCGTGCCGCCGGATACCAGATCAAAGCCCTGGTTCAGCAGCGCATTTGCCAGCGCCTTGGCATTGGTGATGACCTTCTGCTGATAAGCCTTGAACTCGGGCTGGAGCGCCTCGCCGAAGCAGACTGCCTTAGCGGCGATCACATGCTCGAGCGGGCCGCCCTGCGTGCCCGGGAAGATGGCCTTGTTGAACTTCTTGCCCAGCTCCTCGTTGTTCGAGAGGATGACGCCGCCGCGCGGGCCGCGCAGCGTCTTATGCGTGGTGGTGGTGACAACGTCCGCATACGGCAGCGGGTTCATGTGCAGGCCGGCCGCAACCAGGCCCGCAATGTGCGCCATATCGACGAACAGATATGCGCCGACCTCGTGCGCGATCTCCGCGAACTTCGCGAAGTCGATCGCACGCGGATACGCAGAAGCGCCCGCGATGATCATCTTGGGCTTCTCCTTCTTGGCAAGGTCGCGCAGCGCGTCATAGTCGATATAACCGTTGTCGTCCACGCCGTACGGCACGATATGGTACAGCAGGCCGGACTGGTTGACCGGCGAGCCGTGCGTCAGGTGGCCGCCGTTGTCCAGGCTCATGCCGAGCACGGTGTCGCCCGGCTGGCACAGCGCCTGATAGACCGCCATGTTCGCCTGCGCGCCCGAATGGGGCTGGACGTTGGCGTACTTGGCGCCGAATACTTCACACACACGTTTGATGGCCAGATTTTCGACCTCGTCGACACATTCGCAGCCGCCGTAATAGCGCTTGCCCGGATAACCTTCCGCATACTTATTGGTGAGCACCGAGCCCATCGCGGCCATGACCGCCTCGCTGACGATATTCTCCGAAGCGATCAGCTCGATGTTGCGCGCCTGACGGTCATACTCCGCCTGGATCAGCTTACCAAGCTCGGGATCATACGCCTTTACAAATTCCATTGCCTCGCGTACCATATTTCAACCTCCATCAACTGTGAGATAGTTTCTGTCCTTTAATTAAACCACATTTTGAACCTTGATGCTAGTGGCAAACAGATAGATTTTCACCTGTCAGGACAGTTCATTATGTTAAAAATGTTAAATCCGACAAGCATCTTGCTTTTTCGCCCCATTGTGGTATGATATGTACATCTATGCCCGCAGGAGATGATGCACATGACCAAGAAGGAACGCGCTGCCGCTGTGACCGAACTGCTCAAAACCGTCTATCCGGACGCGGTCTGCGCACTGCACTATACGCATGATTATGAACTGCTGTTTGCCACGCGCCTGTCCGCCCAGTGCACGGACGCGCGCGTCAACATCGTGACCGAAACGCTGTTCCGGCAGTATCCCACGCTCGAGAGCTTCGCCGAGGCGCCCGAGGAGGAGATCGCCGAGGCGATCAAGACCTGCGGCCTGTTCCGCACCAAGGCGCGCGACCTCAAGGCGTGCGCGATCATGCTGCTGAGCGAGTTCGGCGGCAAGGTGCCGGACAATATGGAGGACTTATTGAAACTCCCCGGCGTCGGCCGCAAGACCGCGAACCTGATTCTGGGCGACATCTTCGGCAAGCCCGCCATTGTGACCGACACGCACTGCATCCGCCTGTCCAACCGTCTGGGCTTTGTCAAAAACGAGAAAGACCCGGTCAAGGTGGAAAACGCGCTGCGCAAATTGATCGACCCCGCGGAGTCCTCGGACTTCTGCCACCGGCTGGTGCTGTTCGGCCGCGAGCACTGCACCGCCCGCAGCCCCAAATGCGAAGGCTGCCCGCTCGGCGCGGTCTGCCCCTCCTACCCCATCGCAAAATAAATACATGAAAAGAGCCTGTCAGATGACAGGCTCTTTTTCTATCGTTTTTTTGCCGCGAAGATCAGCATCATCGGGCGGCGCAGCTCGTCCGCCATGCCCGGGATGGTGTCGACCATCTCCTGCGGCGGCTGGGGCTCGGCCAGCCCGGTCAGCGCAAAGCCGCTCGACAGCAGCGCACCGACATAGCTTGTCAGCGTGCGGTGATACTTGGTCACCCGCTCGCCGAGGAACACCGCCTGCCGCGCGCCCTCGATATAGTAGTTGTCCACCGGGAAATGCAGGATATTGCCGTTCTCGTCGCGGTACCAGTCCTGCGAGCCCTCGGCGGTGAATACCGGATGCTCGCACGAGAATACGAAGTCCCCGCCCGGACGCAGCCAGCGCGCGATATTGCGCATGAGCGCGCCGAAATCCGCGACATAGTGAAACGCCAGCGAACTGAGCACCACGTCGAACGATCCGTCCGCGAAATCCGCGTCCTCCATTGCCCCATGCCGGTATTCGATCATCGGCGCGGCACGGTCCCTCCGCGCGACCGCCAGCATCTTTTCGGAAAGATCCAGCCCGAGCACCGAACGCGCGCCGTGTTCCGCCGCATACGCGCAGTGCCAGCCGTAGCCGCAGCCGAGGTCGAGGACATCCCGCTCCGCAAAGTCCGGCAGCATGGGCTCCAGCGTCCGCCACTCCCCCGCGCCCCTGAGGCCGAGGTG
>USLE01000204.1 GCA_900555465.1 uncultured Butyricicoccus sp. | reverse complement strand
GATGCGGATATTGTTACCAAGACGGCGCAGGCAGGCAATCAGGTGGTGGTCGTTGTATCCGCGCAGGGCGACACGACCGACGATCTGATCGCGAAGGCGGCGGAGCTGAACGATCATCCGTCCAAGCGCGAGATGGACGTCCTGCTGAACACCGGTGAGATGATCTCCATGTCTCTTTTGGCAATGGCGATCCAGAAGCTCGGCTTTTCCGTGGTCTCGCTGACCGGCTGGCAGATCGGTCTGGAGACCAACAGCAACTATTCGGACGCGCGCATCAAGCGCGTTTCGGCGGAGCGTCTGCGCGCCGAACTGGATAACGGCAAGATCTGCATCGTGGCAGGCTTCCAGGGCATCAACAAGATGGGCGACGTGACCACTCTCGGCCGCGGCGGCTCGGACACGACCGCGGTTGCGATCGCGGCGGTTCTGGGCGCGGACCTGTGCCAGATCTATACCGATGTGGACGGCGTTTACACCGCCGACCCGCGCATCGTGCCGAATGCCCGCAAGCTGGACGCCATCACCTATGACGAAATGCTCGAGCTGGCGTCGCTCGGCGCACAGGTGCTGCACAACCGCTCGGTTGAGATGGCAAAGAAGTACAATGTCGACCTTGAGGTCGTTTCGAGCTTTACCCGCAACCCGGGTACCAAAGTCAAGGAGGGTTCTCACATGGAAAAAATGAATGTTTCGGGCGTGGCCCGCGACAATAACTGTGCCCGTGTTGCGATCATCAACGTATCGGATACGCCGGGCACCGCGTTCAAGGTGTTCTCGCTGATGGCCAAGCACAATGTAAACGTCGATATCATCCTGCAGTCGGTCGGCCGCGACAACAAGAAGTCGATCTCGTTCACCATCCGTCAGGACGACGCGGAGCGCGTCGGCCAGATCCTGCGCGACAACGCGGAAATGCTCGGCTTTGAGGATGTCTCCATCAGCACCAAGGTCGCCAAGGTGTCCATCGTGGGCGCGGGCATGGCGTCCTCTGCGGGCGTTGCGTCCAAGATGTTCGAGGCGCTGGCAATGGCGGGCATCAACATCCGCATGATCTCCACCTCGGAGATCAAGATCTCGGTCCTCATCAACGAGGAGGACAGCGAGAAGGCGGTCAAGGCCATCCATGAGGAATTTTTTGGCGAGTAATATTTGTCAAAAAGATAACAAAGTCTGTTGACATAGGCCAGGAACTTTGTTATAATATTGTCAATCGACAGGAAAGGAAGTCTATGTCATGAAAAAACTGTGGTGCCTGTTCCGCCGTCGTTCCGCGAACGGAACAGATAAGCTTTGTGTTGCGCTTTCCGAGACCGAGGGCCGTGTCCGCACCTGCCCCTACGCGACCGAGGAAGAAGCCAAGGCAAAGTGCCCGGAATATGCTTTCAATAACCGCCACGAGGGCGAAGAGGAAGGCATCGAGTAATTACTTAAGTGGAAAAGAGAAAAGCCCCGAAGGAAAAATCCTTTCGGGGCTTTTTCGCCAGATAAGGGCATGTCAACCGCCGGTTGACAAAAAGAAACGCCCGGTTGGTGGCGTTTTTGGCCGGAATCCTGCACACTGGAAGCAGAGAAAGGCAGGTGGTCGTTATGACGACAGGGGAGAAGATCGCAGCGCTGCGGCGCGAGAAGGGGCTCAGCCAGGAGGCGCTGGGCGAGCAGCTCGGGCTGTCCCGGCAAGCGGTGAGCAAGTGGGAAGCCGATCAGGCGGTGCCTACAATGGATAACCTGATGGAGCTGAGCCGTCTGTTCGGCGTGCCGGTGGATACGCTGCTGCGGCCGGAGGAGGCGCTGCCGGGCAAGGGGACGGAGATGCCGGAGGGCGTCAAGATATCCGCGGAGGGGCTGAAGATCTCCTATGCACCGGTGCTCACGAAAAAGACAAGGTGGTTTATCATCGCGGTCGCTGCGGTGCTGCTGGTAAGCGTGCTGGGCAACATCTATGCCATGATGCGCGTGCAGGGGATGCAGGGAGAACTGGATGCGATGCGCGTGCTCGTAGATGACTTGCAGGCCAACGCGCATACAGTGATCCAGCCGAACGAACAGAAAACAGATGGGTCAAGTGAAGAGCTGACAGATGCGCAGATGCAGTATATGCTCGATCCAGACAACCCGGAGGAACTGATTGTAACCTTGAGCGCATTGCCGAGCGAGATAAGTGCAGAAGATACGGCTAAATTTACCATCCGCAGCGGGACGGAAAGCTGGTCGTGCGCTACCTGGCTGGACGGTGTGTACAGTGGGCAGATAAATATATCGATGTGCGACTACTTTTCCGCTTATCTGGTGCTGACCAGCACGGACGGTGCGCAACGCAACCTGTTGCTCGGCAGCGAATATGGCGTGCGCGATCGGTTCACGATTGCTGTGGACGCTGTTTGTGTAGATCCTATCCAGAGCAGTTACTGGGATGGAACATCGGTAGAAGGGATTGCGAACATAACTGTATACAACCCTGGCGGCTCTTTCGTAGAAGAAAATGGAGTTTATCCGGTTGAACTGCGCATTGTTCTGCTGAAAAATGGGCAGGAATTTAAGGCAATGGAATTGGATGTACAGTCTGAATTGGAAGCAGAGGTAAATGGGAATGAAGACGGTTTTCTGCAATTCACACCTGAACTGCATTGGAAGCAGTTGGACGCTGAGGAGGACGAGCTGACACTGCAAGTGGAGCTAACGGATAACTATGGCAGGGTAACAACCTATCCCTTCTTAATGTGACACAAAAGGACCGCATCGCGGTCCTTTTGTTATTTTCTCGGCGTTTTCGCGGGCGCAAGCAGATACACATGCTCGGCGCCCATGCGCCGCAGTACATCCGCGGCCGCCGCGGCCATCGAACCGGTGGTGATGATATCATCTACCAGCACAACCGACTGCCCTGAGAGGTCAACGTTCTCCAGCGGCAGCAGCGCCCGCGCCGCGTTTTTCTGCCGCGCGGCAAAGTCCTTCTGCTCGGACTGCGTGGGCGTGAACGGCCGCTTGCGCATGGTCGCCCGGCAGGGCAGGCCAAAGCCCGCGGCGATCGGCTTGGCGAGCAGTTCGGCCTGATTGTAGCCGCGCTTGTGCAGATGCACAAAGCCGATTGGCATGTAAGTAATGAGATCGGGTTTCCAGTCCTCCAGCCGTTCCGCCAGCAGGGGAAGCGCCTGCGCGGCAAACCAGTCCGCATAATGCTGCTTGTGGTTGAACTTGAATCGCTGCATCGCCTGCCTGACCTTGCCGGTGTAGTACAGCGCGGCGGCGCAGCCGTCCATGCCCGGCACGCGGATGGTCTCCGTGCAGCGATACTGCCCGCGCACCTCGCGCGCGCAGGCGGCACAGAGCATCGCCCTGCTGCCGTCCTCCGCCGGGATCGCCTCGCCGCACAGCACACAGTTGTGCATGAACAGAATACCCATCGCACATCCTCCCAACAAAAAACGGCCGCTGCTGCGGCCGTTTTTCCATTCTTCGCGCCCAGACGCTATATAATCCGGCCAAATGCGTTATACGCATTTGGCCATCAAAAGTCAGGACATGTGCCTGACTTTTGATTCCCCGACTCAGCCGCCTTGGGCGGCGTCATTCGGGTATCGAAAGGCGGTTTCTCCGGAACCGCCTTTCGTATATAGGGGGCTTGTGAAGCCCCCTATACAGCCTTTAGCCCAGCAGCTTCTTCAGCCGCTCCGCGGCCTCCAGCGTGCGCTGCTGGTCGCCGAACGCGGTCAGACGGAAGAAGCCGTCGCCGTTCTTGCCGAAGCCTGCACC
>USLE01000203.1 GCA_900555465.1 uncultured Butyricicoccus sp. | reverse complement strand
CACACTAACACCTTTTCTATACATTCTCTGCTTATCATACCACGGCGGGGCGTAAATGGCAAGGCGCAGCCCGGCGCGCCGCTTTACCGGGCTTTTACGCGCAGGATGCCGCGGACAGTCTGGGGATTTATTGTGCCCGCGCTGCGGGGGAAAACTGGAGCGGTAGGCGGCAGTTGCGGAATATCGTATTCCATGATATACTGGCAGCAAAAGCAAGGAGGGACAGGAAATGAAACGGAAAATCGTGTGGGGCGGCGCGGTGCTTGTTATCGTGGCAGTACTGGCGTATTTCCTGTGGCCCATGCCGCTGGGCGAGGTGCTGCCGGAAGAGGAAACGATCAACGTAGTGTATATCAAACACATTCTGACGGAAAATGGAGAGGCATTGCAGGAAAGTACGGATTACCAGCTGGACGCAGGCTCTGAGCAGGCAGCACAGTTGCGCGCGGCACTGGAGGACTATACCTATCACCGTACATGGGGAACAATATTGAAGGCCAATTCGATTGACGGGCCGGACGAATGGGTAGGCTACACATTGCAGCTGTTTGCAGGCGACAAGAGTATTAGCAGCATGGGAAGCGGCAAGGTTCTGATCAATGGGTGCGTGTACCGTGTGGGCTATTGGGGGAATCAGACTGACCTCGCGTGGATGGAGGAGGTCTGTGCGGTACTCGGGGTGTGAAGCTCTACAGCCGCACGGTCTCGGTCGCGATCTTGTCGCAGAACGTCCGGTCGTGCTCGACGAACAGCAGCGTCGGCTGGCAGGCCGTCAAAAGCTGCTCGATCTGCATGCGCGAAAACACATCGATATAGTTTAAGGGCTCGTCCCACAGGTAGAGGTGCGCCTGCTCGCAGAGACTGCGGGCAAGCAGCACCTTTTTCTTTTGCCCGGCGCTGTAGTCCGCCATGTCCTTTTCAAACTGCACGCGGGCAAAGTCCAGCTTGCGCAAAATGGCGAAGAACAGCGTGCGGTCGATGCCGCAGGCCTCGGCATAGGCGCTCAAACTGCCCGACAGGAAGGACGCGTCCTGCGGCACATAGGAAACGATCAGCCCGCTGCCCAGCCGCACGGTGCCGGTGTGCGGGATGTCCTGCCCGGCGATGAGCTTCAGCAGGCTGGACTTGCCGCTGCCGTTGCGCCCGGTAAGCGCGATGCGCGCCCCGCGGCGCACGGTCAGGCGCACGCCCTCGACGACCGGCGCGCCGCCGTACTGCACCGCCACATCGGTCAGCTCGGCGAGCGTTTCCGCGCGGTAGGCAAGCGGGTGCAGCTTGAGGTCGTCTGCGCGTTCGATGTTGTGCAGCAGCCCGGCCTTTTCCTCGGCCGCGTCCAGCCGCCGCGCCTCGATCGATTTGGCGCGCTGCATCATCTTGGCGGACTTGTGACCGATGTAGCCGCGGTCGGGGCGAAGGCCACTGTTGCGCACATGCTTTTCGGACTCGGTTTTGTCCGACCAGCGGGCGGCGCGCTTCGCTGCCTCATCCAGCCGGCGGATGTCCGCCCGGAGGCGGTCGTTTTCCGCCTGCTCAAACGCATCCTGCCGTTCTTTATTTGCAAACCAGGACGAGAAATTGCCCTTTTGCAGCTCGATATTCGTTTTGTTGATCGACAGGATGTGATCCACGCAGCCGTCGAGAAAGGCGCGGTCGTGCGAGACCAGCAGGAAGCCGCGCTTGGTTTTCAGATAATCCGCGACCAGCGCGCGGGCCTCCGCGTCCAGATGGTTGGTCGGCTCGTCGATCAGCAGGAAGCGGTTTTCCCGCGCAAACAGCAAGGCGAGCAGCAGCTTGACCTGCTCCCCGCCCGAGAGCGAGCGGAACGGGCGGTACAGGATCTCGTCCGACAGGTCCAGCCGGTGCATCTCGCGCGCGAGCTGCCAGTATTCGTAGTCCGGCTGCACGTCCTCGATCACACCGATCGCGTCCTTGTCCGGATCGGGGATGGCAAAGGGGAAGTAGTCGAACGGCACATCCGCGCGGATCGTGCCCCGATACTCGTATTTGTGCTGCAGCAGCTTGAGCAGCGTGGTTTTGCCGCGGCCGTTGCGGCCGACCAGGCCGAGCCGCCAGTCCGTGTCCAGCCGGAGCGAGACGTTTTCGAAAATGTTGTCATAGCTGCCGTCGTAGGCGAAGCTCAGGTTTGAAATTTCGATCATAGACATAAAAATGCACCTCCTGCGCATGCAAAAACGGTGCAGGAAAACGCAGACCGCTTTTGCGCGCAGAAAGGCGCAAAAAAGGGCGGCAAAGAGAAACGGGCTTTTCCTGCAAGCGGGCATGGCAGACCAAAGCGGTCCGTCCGCCCTTACGATTCCTGCAAGAAGAGCTTATTTCATCTTTCCACCTCAAATCGTTTTGTTTACAAAATGAATATACTGCATCCCCGCCGGATTGTCAAGCAGCTTTGTGTTTGGTATACTGGGAAAAAGGGTACAGGAGGGGATTTTTATGAAAAAACTGTGGAAAAAGCTGCTCTGCGCTGCGCTTGCAGGCAGCATGGTGCTGTCCGCCGCGGGCGCGACCGACTGGGGCCTGTGGTACGGCAACGGCGCCAACCAGCCGCCGAACGGCGAGGACACCGTGCAGACGCTCGCGCAGTACGGCGCGTACTACATGGGCGAACCAGACGAGAAGGTGCTCTACCTGACGTTTGACTGCGGCTATGAAAACGGCAACACCGCGAAAATACTCGACACCCTCAAAAAGCACCATGTGCCGGGCGCGTTTTTCGTGGTCGGGCACTATCTGGACGCTGCGCCCGAGCTGGTGAAGCGCATGGCGGACGAGGGGCATCTGGTGTGCAACCATTCGGATAACCACCCCAACATGACAACGGTCGGCTATGACCGCTTTGCCGGCGAGCTGACCGGGCTTGCCGCGCAGTACAAGGCGCTGACCGGGAAGAAGATCGCCCCGTTTTTCCGCCCGCCGGAGGGATCCTACACCTACAATACCCTGCGCTGGGCGCAGCAGCTGGGTTACCACACCACGCTGTGGAGCGTCGCCTACGCGGATTGGGACCCGGAAAATCAGCCCTCCTACGTGAGCGCCAAGCAGACCATCAACAGCCGGGTGCACAACGGCGCGATCGTGCTGCTGCACGCGGTCTCCTCGACCAATGCCGCGATCCTGGACGACCTGATCGCGAACTGGAAGGCACAGGGTTATACCTTCAAGGCGCTCAGCGCGCTGCCCGGCCTTGCCGACCCGACCGTGTCCGCGCTGCCCAACCACGCGCCCTTCACAGTGGACGAGCAGGCCGCCGCGCCGACCGCGTTTCTGATCGAAGGCAGTAATTATGTAAAGCTGCGCGACATGGCGGCCATGCTCGCGGGCACGGAAAAGGGGTTTGCGGTCGCCTATGACGCGGCGACCGACAGCGTTGCGCTGACGAGCGGGACAGCTTACGACCCGCTCGGCACCGAGCTTGCCGGTGCGCGCGATGCAGCGGTCGTGCAGGCGGGCGCGGGCTCGCAGCAGATCACGCTGGATGGCGCACCGCTCTCACTGACCGCCTATATGATCGACGGCGCGAACTACGTGAAGCTGCGCGATTTGGCGCAGGCGCTCGACTGCGGCGTGACCTACGATCCCGCGACGCAGGCGGTCGGCTTGCAGCCGTCCCTGCCGTATGAAGCCTGAATAAGCGGAATTAACATGCCTCTGCGCTGCGGCGCAGGGGCATTTTTGAGGCTGTTCGAAAAACATAGTTTTTCGAACAGCCTCTCGATCGAAACCACGCTTTCGATCGAATTTGCCGCTGT
>USLE01000202.1 GCA_900555465.1 uncultured Butyricicoccus sp. | reverse complement strand
GTATATAAAGCATCGGTGTCCCGCCACAGAGCGGCAAGGTCGCCGTTGTTTTCGATGATATAGTCGCACCGCGCGCGGTAAAAGCCGTCGTCCGGCTGGGCGAGGATGCGTGCGCGCGCCGCTTGTTCGGAGATGCCGTCGCGTGCCATGACGCGCTGCACCCGGGTCTCCAGATCCGCGAGCACGCCGACCGTCTGCGCGCACAGGTCGTCCACGCCCCCTTCAAACAGGGTCGGCGCGTCGTACAGCACGATCGGGCAGTCCGCCTGCGCCTGCATCGCCTCCAGCGAGGCCGCGCGGATATAGGGGATGGTGATTTCGTTCAGCTTTGCGAGCTTTTCCGGGTCGGAAAACACGATCTGCGCGAGCCTCGGGCGGTCGAGCGCGCCGGTGTCGTCCAGCACGCCGCCGAACGCCGCATCCATCGCCGCGAGCATCCCGCGGTTTGTGGCGCACAGCGCGCGGTAGACCGCGTCCGCGTCCACCCAGCCCGCGCCCAGCTCGCGCATGCGCGCGGCGACCGTGCCCTTGCCCACGCCGCTGCCGCCGGTCAGGCCGATGATTTTCATTTTACCACATCCTTTAAAAGGATATTCGGAGCGCCGCAGTCCTGCGGCGGCAAATGTCTTTGCCCTTATCTTATCACAAATTCCGTCCGGCATCTACCCCAAAGGAAAAGAGAGGAGAAACCGCATGGGTTTCTCCTCTCTCCATGATTTTCTTCACCGCATGATGAGATACGCGGTGTAAACGACATACGTCAGCGCCATGATCGCGCCGGGTACGCGGCCCAGCCGTCCCTTGCGGGCGGGCAGGTAGAACACGATCGAGATGCCGATCAGCACCAGACAGTCGATGATCGAGGTGGACAGCACCGGAATGGGCGTGATCACCGAGGACACGCCGAGGATCAGCAGGATGTTGAAGATGTTCGAGCCGATGACATTGCCCATCGCGATCTCGTTCTGGCCCTTTTTGGCCGCCACGAGCGAGGTGACCAGCTCGGGCAGGCTGGTGCCGATGGCGACGATGGTCAGGCCGATCAGCGTTTCGGACAGGCCGAACATGCGCGCGATACCGGTCGCGCCGTTGACCGCGAGCTGGCCGCCGATGATGATGCACGCGAGGCCGAGCACGATGTTCACGCCGATCATGAGCGGCGGCATGAGGGCTTCTTCTTCCTCCGCCTCGAGCGAATTCCGGTTTTTGAGCGCCGCGCGGATCTGGAAGAACAGGGTCAGCGCGAAGAACACGAGCAGGATGACGCCCTCGACACGCGAGATGGTCAGGTCGGGCGCGATCATCGCGCACAGGACGATCGCCGCGAGCAGGGACAGCGGCCAGTCGCGGCGCAGCAGCGTGCGGTCCATCACGAGCGGGCAGACCACCGCGGACAGGCCCGCGACCACCAAAAGATTGAAGATGTTCGAGCCGACCACGTTGCCGACCGCGATCTCGTTTGCGCCCTGCAGGGCTGCGGTCAGGCTGACCGCCAGCTCGGGCGCAGAGGTGCCGAAGGCGACAATGGTCAGGCCGACCAGAAGCGGCGAAACACCCAGCCGCCGCGCCAGCGCGGACGCACCCGCGACAAATTTGTCCGCGCCCCATACGAGCAGCGCGAAGCCCACAATGAGCATGATGAATGAAAGCATGTAAAAACCCCTCTGTCATTTTTCAGCAGACCGCTCACGCGCAAAAAAAGAGACCTTTATTGCGCGTTTCACAATAAAAGTCTCGCTGCTTACGGTACGGCACGGGCCGGAAAGCGTTTCCGGCCGGATCTGACGACGCCGACCACGCCGAAAGGCGTGAGCTACTCCCTTTTGTAATACCAAAGTATAAAGGATTTGCCGGGATTAGTCAATGGAAACTTAGAAAAATCTTTACAATACGCGCGGAAACCGGTATACTATAAGATACGGAAAAATTCATGAAGGAGCATGTTCATGCTGCAATTCGAGGAATACAAGGTAAAACTGAACAACCTCGCGCCCGAGCTGGACGACCTGTACCAGTCGCTCGGCCTGGAGCGCGCAAAGCGCGAGGTCGAGGAGCTTGAGATCAAGTCCTCCCAGCCGGGATTCTGGGACAACCCGGAGGAGAGCCAGAAGATCGTCTCCCGCATGGGCGCGCTCAAGGGCAAGATCGAAGCGTACAACCGCCTGCACAACCTGTGCGACGATCTGCTCACCATCTGCGAGATGGCGATCGAGGAAAACGACGAATCCATGCTCGAGGAGCTGGAAAACGGCTACAAGGAGCTGGAAGAGGGCGTGGCCGAGCAGAAGCTGTCCACCCTGCTGACCGGCGAGTACGACCGCAACAACGCGCTCGTCTCCTTCCACGCGGGCGCGGGCGGCACCGAGGCGCAGGACTGGTGCGAGATGCTGTACCGCATGTACACCCGCTGGGCCGAGCGCCACGGCTTCACCTACAAGATCATGGACTATCAGGACGGCGAAGAAGCCGGCCTCAAGTCCGCGGACATCATCATCGAGGGCGAAAACGCCTACGGCTTCCTCAAGGGCGAGTCGGGCGTGCACCGTCTGGTGCGCATCTCGCCTTTTGACTCCTCCGGCCGCCGCCATACCTCGTTCTCCGCGGTCGAGATCATCCCGGATATCCCGGACGACTCGGCGGACTTCGAGATCAAGCCCGAGGACTACGAGATGCAGGTGTTCCGCTCGTCCGGCGCGGGCGGCCAGCACATCAACAAGACCTCGTCTGCGGTGCGCCTGATCCACAAGGCGACCGGCATCGTGGTCTCCTGCCAGACCGAGCGCAGCCAGTTCCAGAACAAGGACAACTGCCTGCGTATGCTGCGCAGCAAGCTGGTCGAGATCAAGGAGCGCGAGCATCTTGAGAAGATCTCGGATATCAAGGGCGACCAGAAGAAGATCGAATGGGGCAGCCAGATCCGCTCCTATGTCTTTATGCCCTACACCCTTGCCAAGGACACCCGCACGGGCTTTGAAAACGCGAACATCAACGCCGTGATGGACGGCGACATCGACGGGTTTATCAACGCCTACCTGTCCGGCCTTGCCGCGGGCACCCTGTCCACCAAGTAAACCAAGATGGCAAAAGCGCGCTGCCGCGTCCGACGGCAGCGCGCTTTTTTCGCGGAAAGATGGAAAAATTCCGCGAAAAACCCGGTTCATTCATGGAATTTTCATCCGCCGCCCACGAAAAACACGCATGGGCGACACCTTCCCGTCGTATGCTGTAAACTGTACCCGGGGGAGACCGCGGGGCGCAACACCACATACGAAATGGAGATGGAACCATGAAGCATCATGCGAAAAAGGCGGTATTCGCCGCGTTTATGGCCGCGAGCCTAGCGTTCTCGCTCGCCGCGTGCAGCTCGACTTCATCCACAACCGATACCGCGGACGAGGGCACCAGCCAGTCTGCAACGCAGGAAGACAGCACGGACACGCTGGATGATACTACGGCTGACGAGTATACCTCCACGTCCGATGAGGATGCGAACAGCACTTATGGCACGTCGGACAGTGGCAGCACGACAGACAGCGATACGTCGGATGGCACATCCGACAATGCGGATGACACCGGCCTGAAAGACGGCGCTTCGGATACCGGCAGCAGCTCCTCTGATACTGCGGACGGCAGCACCGGCAGCGCCTCGGACGACAGCGCTGCGGGCGCCTCGGACAGCGGCGCGGAATAAGCCCACATAAAACCCGGCCCTCCGGCACAAACTGTGTCCGGAGGGCTTAGTGTGAAAGTAAGTACCGGTTCGGCGCAGATAAAAGGGCGCACGGAACCAGC
>USLE01000201.1 GCA_900555465.1 uncultured Butyricicoccus sp. | reverse complement strand
GTGCGCAGCCTGATCACTGCGATGTACGGTGCGCCGTCCACCTCGGAGCAGGGCAGCGAGAGCTGGATCGACGAGGTGTACAGCAAATACATCACCCTGTCGGACACGGCAGAGGGCTGCACGGTTACGGTGTCGAACTACTCGCTCGGCATCACCAACGTGATCGCCGAATATCCGGTCGTGAACGGCCGCGCGCAGATCAGCAATGCACAGCACGCCAAGGTGTGGGACTTCCTGTGCTCCATCCTGCCGGATGAGGCGCGCGTCAAGATCGCGGAATTCAACCTGTATACCGACGGCTACAGCAATGTGCTCGCCTATACCTCGCCGGTCAAGGATGAGAACGGCGAGTCGGACAACACCCGCTTCTTGATCAACATCGACTACTATGACGTATATGATGAAAACGGCAGCCCGCGCGACTGGAGCAAGCTGACCTACACCATCCTGCACGAGTACGGTCATGTGCTGCTCGAGGATGAGACGCAGATCGACCTGTCGGTCGGCAGCGGCACGCACGACCCGGCGGGCTTTATCCCCGGCTCGTTCCGCAAGGAATTCTACGACCGCTTCTGGAACCAGATCGACGCCGGCACCGGTGTGAACGACTATGAGCAGAACCCGACGCACTACGTCAGCCGCTACGGCGCGAATTACTTCCATGAGGACATTGCGGACACCTTTGCGGTGTTCGTGCTGGGCGCAAAGCCCGAGGGCAATACCGTAGCCGAGCAGAAGCTGCTCGCCTTCTGGGCGGATGCGGACATGGTTGCGCTGCGGCAGGCGATCCGGGACAACATGGGTCTGGATCAGCCGCAGAGGCCGGTGGAACCGGAAGAGCCGGCCGAGCCGGACAACCCGGACGGCGGGGATGAGATGCTCCGCGTGACCGATACCGCGCAGATCAAGGCGGAACTCGGGGAGGCAATCGCGGCGGTGCAGCAGCCGGCGTCCTTTGATATCTCCGCGCTGGCGGACACCTCCAATCTGGAGATCGACGTGCAGAACCTCTATAACAGCCTGCGCTCCGAGCATCCGGAGTATAAATACGCCTATGATATGCAGGTTTCGGTGGAAAACAGCGTGCTGCGCTGCACCTTCTCCTACATGCCCTATCGCAGCGGGGAGTATCCGGCGGGTTTTCAGGGCGTGGAGGTCGCGAGCCTGCACGATCTGATCCGGACTGCGTGGGACAATCTGGAACAGAAAAGCGTTGCGATCCGCATCACTGATCCGAGCCTGACGGTGGACGATATGAATAAGGCGCTCCAGCAGGCCGGCGGCAGCTATATCCTGTGCCAGCTGAGCGAGGACGGCACAGCGATCACCTTTACGCCGCAAAATAATTTGAGCCGCGCGGATGCCCTGGAACATTTATCCGAGATCGACCATCTAACCGATCAAGTGATAGAAGAGACCATTACGGCGGATATGACCCTGGCCGAGCAGGCCGAAGCGCTGTACACCTATGTGACCGAGAACGTGCGGTATGACCAGCGGTATTACGCGGACCGTGCCAACATGCCGTACGATTCGCAGACCGCCTACGGCGCGCTGCGCGACGGGCTTGCCATCTGCGGCGGGTATGCACAGGCCGTGCAGAACCTGTTCGAAGCGGCGGGAATCCCGTGCTATACGGTCAGCGGCACGATGGGCAGCGAATACCATATGTGGAATATCGCCTGTCTGGACGGCGCATGGCGGTATTTCGATGCGACCAGCGACCGCGGCCGCGCGGATTACTGGTTCAACTATTTCGGCGTAACAGCCGACCAGCTCACGCGCTATACCTGGGATGCGGCGTGGGTAGGCCGGCTGACGCAGTCCGGCGAATAACCGGGCAGATTGTATCCAATGGAAGGAGCGATTGAGATGAAAAAGGCATTGCTTACGATTTCTGTGCTGGCCCTGAGCGCATTTATGCTGATGGGCTGCACCACCGCAGGGGCGGAGTCCGACGAAAAGCCGGAGGCGGAACAGACAGAGACCGCACAGTATACCCTCGCGGATACCGCCGGCCTGCTCGGCAAGGCAGATGCAGACATTGCCGATGCGTTCGGCGGCGGTGAGGAAAACTGGACGACGGATAAGTCCACCTATATCGGCCGGATGTACCAGACCGAGCTGTACGGCGAGCCGGTCACGGTTCATGCGGTGTGCGGCGAGGAGAAGGTCATGGATGCTGTTTCCATCTGGATCACCGACGGCGAGCAGGAAGTCACGGACGAACTCGTGCAGACCTGGCAGGACCGCGTCACGGCGTTCACCGGCGCGGAGATGGAGGATCAGGGCGTTTCCGGGGAGTCCGGCACGCATTCGTGGAGATGGAACGCGGAGGATAACTTCTATACGCTGCGCCTGCTGGAGGACATCCTGACGCTGGACATCAACCCGGCGGCCGGCGAGCTCAAGTAGTAACACAGCCTGCAATGATGACAGGGCACAAAAGGGGCGTCCCCGGAGGGGACGCCCCAGATTGTCGAAATATTCCCCGCGCCGCAGCGCGTATTTAATAGCCGCTCTGTGAGCGGCATCACAAAATCGAGCTTTGCCCGATTTTGTGATACAAACCGATCAAAAGGGTGCGCTTTTCGCACCCTTTTGTATCGGCATTTCGATCGGAAGCGTGGTTCCGATCGAGAGGCTGTTCGAAAAACGATGTTTTTCGACAGCCTCAGAGCGTCCCCGGAGGGGACGCCTTTTTTTCGATGGGTGGCGCGCGGCGGCGGGATATGCTAAAATAGCGGTATCAGGATCACAAAGGGGAGAGCGAAATGGTTTTCATCAGCCGCTATGCTTCGCCGCTGGGCGGGATCACGCTGGCAGGCGACGGGGAGACGCTGACCGGGCTGTGGTTTGACGGGCAGAAATACTTTGGGGACAACCTGCCGGATGCGTATCGCGAGGCGGAATGCCCGGTATTCGGGCTGGCAAAGCGCTGGCTGGACACCTATTTCGCCGGGCAGCAGCCGGACTTCACGCCGCCGCTTACCCTGCGGGGATCGCCGTTCCGGCTGGCGGTATGGGAGCAGCTGATGCGCATCCCCTACGGCCAAGTGACGACCTACGGGGCGATCGCGGCGCGCCTTGCAGCGCAGCGGGGCGGCAAGCGGGTTTCCGCGCAGGCGGTCGGCGGGGCAGTGGGGCACAACCCGGTGTCGATCATCGTCCCCTGTCACCGCGTGGTCGGCAGCAGCGGCAGCCTGACCGGGTACGCGGGCGGCGTGGACAAAAAGGCGGCGCTCCTCCGGCTGGAAGGGGCGGACATGGGGCGGCTGTTTGTCCCGCAAAAGGGCAGCGCGCTTTGATATCTGATAAAGACAGAAAAACAGGCTGGATACATCCAGCCTGTTTTTCTGTCAAAAAAGTCCTTCGCGCGTAGCGCGCATCAAATAGGAAATTGCGGCGAGCCGCAATTTCCATAAAAACCGGGAGCATGCATCTCGGTTTGCTCTCATTGAACCGCCGCACGGCGGCGGAATGAGGATAGAGGCCTACGGGCTATACAAAGCGACTCCGAATTATGCCCGTAGGGCGCGGCTCGGAGTCGCAAATTCGATTGAAACTGTAGTTTCAATCGAGAGGCTGTTCGAAAAACGTAGTTTTCGACAGTCTCAAACAGGCTGGATACATCCAGCCTGTTTTGTTTTATGCCGCTTCTGAGGCCTGCTGCACGGGCAGGCGCAGCACACGCGAGATGGTTTTGGCAACCGGGAGGAAGAACTGCAGGCTGGGGCCGTACAGCGTCAGCGCGATGACCGTGCCGATGCCGATCGTGCCGCCCATGCAGAAGCCCACGACGATGCAGAACGCATCCCATCCCATGCGCGCCC
>USLE01000200.1 GCA_900555465.1 uncultured Butyricicoccus sp. | reverse complement strand
GCTTAAACAGTTCCTTGATGTGCCACGAGATCGCCTCGCCCTCGCGGTCCGGGTCGGTTGCGAGGTAGACGAAATCGCTTTTGCGGATCTCGCTGCGGATCTCTTTGATGATTTTATCTTTTCCCTCGATCGGCACATATTCCGGCTTGAAATCGTGCTCAATATCGACGCTCATTTTCTTTTTCGGCAGATCGCGCAGATGCCCCATAGACGCCTTGACCACATAGTCCGGCCCCAGGTATTTGCCGATGGTCTTGGCCTTGGCAGGCGACTCCACGATAACTAATTTTGACATAAAAACCTCCAAAGATTCGATTGCAAACTTGTTTGCAATCGAGTTCTGATTCTCGGGCAGCCCCGCCGCCCGAGAATGCCGGCCGGAGCCCGCGCCGCAGGCGCGGCTTCCCGCCGGATGGTTTTGCAAAACCGGGCAAAGCTCGGTTTTGCAAGGCCGCTCACAGAGCGGCTATTTCATGCGCGCCTCACGGCGCGGATCGTTCCCATTTCTTCTTCCGGCTTTGCGACGGACGCTATTTCCGTCCCATCACCAGTCTGCCCTTTTCGCGGCGCAGGATACCATCCATCTCGAGCATGGTGACCAGACTCATCACGCGCGGCGCGGGCAGGCCGCAGCGCTCAATCAGCTCCTCCGGGGTGCTGACGCCCTGCTGCACCAGCTCCGCGATGCGGCGCTCATCCTCGCGCAGGCCCTCCGGCAGCGGGGATGCTTTTTCCTCTGACGGTGCAGACGCCTTTTCTTCCGCCTGCTTCCGGCGCTGTTCGGCCAGCGCCTCGCGCTTGCGGATATCCTCCCATGCGCTTCCCGCGGCAGGGGCAGGATGCTCCCCGGTCTGGCGGGCAAACGCCTGCCGGACGCGCTGCTCGGGCTTTGCGGGCAGCAGCCCGCGGTATTCGCGCACGAGCGCCTCCGGGCTGCGCAGCAGCGCGGCCTCGCCCTTTTCGATCAGTTCGTTGCACGCCTTGGACTGCGGCGCGTCCAGTGAGCCGGGCACGGCGTATACATCGCGCCCCTGATCGAGCGCATGGCGCGCGGTGATGAGCGCGCCCGAGCGGTAGCCGCCAGCTTCCACGATCACCGCCGCGACCGAAAGGCCGCTGATGATGCGGTTGCGGTTGTGGTAATGCGTCCCCTTGGGCGCGGTGCCGGGCGGGTACTCGCTGACGATCGCGCCCGAGAGCAGGATATCGCCCATCAGGCTGCGGTGCTGCGGCGGATAGCACACATCCGCGCCGCCCGCCAGCACAGCGACCGTCAAACCGCCCGCGCGCAGTGCTCCGCGGTGGGCGGCCCCGTCGTTGCCGAGCGCCATGCCGCTGACCGTGACAAACCCCGCGCGGCCCAGCGCCGCGCCGATGCTCTCCGCGGTGCTCAGGCCGTAGGCAGTCGCTTCCCGCGTGCCGACCACGGCAATGCCGGGCATCACGTCAAAGTCCGGCCAGCGGCCGCGCACATACAGCACGACCGGCGGGTCCTCAATGGCGCGCAGCCGGTCCGGATAGGCGCTGTCGCCCAGCGTGATGATCCGGATGTCCGCCCGGGCGCAGCGCTCGATGATCTCCTCCGCCTCTGCGGTGTCCTTGTCGCACAGCGCATCCACCTGCGCCTTGCGCAGACCGCAGGGCGCGGCGGTCAGCGCCTGCCGGTCCGCGGCGAACACCGCATCCGGCGAGCCGAACGCGCGCAGCAGCTGCGCCATGTTAAACGGGGTCAGCCCGCGCCGCTGGGACAGCCAAACATAACTCAGACGTGACGGCATATGACCGCCTCCTTATTTTGTCATTTCATAGATCACGATGGCTGCCGCAACGCCCGCGTTGAGCGATTCCGCGCGGCCCGCCATCGGGATGATGACCCGCTGGTCGGAAAGCGCCAGCGCATCCTGCGACACGCCGCGCCCCTCGCTGCCGATGATGACCGCCGCGCGGCCGAGCGGCACATCGCCCAGCGGCACGCTGTCCTCATGCAGCGCGGTCGCATACACCGGCAGGCCGTTTCGCCGCAGGCGCTCCATCGCTTCGCGCAGCGGCAGCGCCACGCACGGCAGGCGGAACACCGCCCCCATCGTCGAGCGCACGACCTTGGGCGAAAACGGGTCGGCGCAGCCCTCGCACAACACAACGGCGCCGAGCGCGAACGCTTCGGCGGTGCGTAAGATCGTGCCAAGGTTGCCCGGGTCCTGCAAGCCGTCGAGCAGCAGCACCTGTTTTTTCCCGTCCATCGCCTCCGCTGTCCATACCGGCTGGCGGCAGGAAAAGATCACATCCTGCGGGGTCTCCACCTCGCTGGCAAGGCGGAACAGTGCGTCCGGCGCTGTATACAGCGCAGCGCCCATCTGTTCGGCGCGCTCCAGCAGCCCGGGCGGCAGCTGATCCTCCCGCCCTGCGCGCACGAGCAGGGTCCTCACCTGTGCGCCTGAGGAAATTGCCTCATACAGCATCTTGCCGCCCTCGCACAGCATTTCGCCCGTGCTGCGGCGGTATTTTCGCTCGCGCCCGAGCCGCGCCAGATGCCGGAGCGCGGCGTTCTGGCGGCTTTGTATCTCGATCAACTCAGTTCCACCACACTGTTCACCTGTTCGTTTGTGCCGATGACGATCAGCAGATCGTCCGGCCCGATCACCTTGTCGGGCTTCGGGTTGACGTCCACCTGTCCGCCCTCGCCGTGCCGGATCGCCAGCACGTTGATCTGGTGTTTGGCGCGCACGCCCAGCTTGCCGAGCGAGTTCCCGACCCAGCTTTTCGGCGGATGGATCTCCACGATGGAGAACTCGTCGGACACGCCGATATAGTCCACCACGTTGGTCCGCGCGAGCCGCTGCGCCAGGCGCTGGCCCATGTCGATCTCGGGCAGCACCACCCGGTCCGCGCCGACGCGCTCGAGCACGCGCGCATGGATGGGCGTCATCGCCTTGGCGACGATATACTTCGCGCCCATCTCCTTGAGCATCACCGTGATCAGGATGCTCGCCTCCATATCCGCGCCGACCGCGACCACGCAGCAGTCAAAGTTGCGCGCGCCGACCGAGCGCAGCACCGCCTCGTCCTGCGCATCGCCCTGAATGGCCTGCGTGACCTGATCCGCAATATGCTGGACGTTTTCCTCGTCGATATCGAGCGCAAGCACCTCCTGCCCGAGTGCGGACAGCTCCTGCGCGACCGCCGCACCAAAGCGGCCCAGCCCAATTACCAGAAAGGATTTCATCACAAAGCTCCTCATCAATCGTTACTGCTGGCCGCGCACTGCGCGGCGTCCAATCATAAGGCCCCGGCCTTATCCTACCATCACATTCCCCTCGGGGTACTGCAGCTTGGGCGGTTCTCGATGCCGCATCAGCACGGCGACGCCGAGCGTGAGCACACCCACGCGCCCCAGATACATCAGCGCGATCAAAATCAGATGCGACGCTGCATGCAGCCCGGGTGTCAGGCCCATCGTCACGCCGACGGTCGCAAACGCCGAAACCGCCTCAAACAGGCACTGCCCGAAGGGCGCGCCCTCGATCACGGCAATCACGCACGCGCCGGTCAGGCTGAGCGCGCCGCCCACGATCATCATCGTGACCGCGTTCATAATGCCGCGCACGCCGATCGACCGGCCGAACGCCGCGACAGAGGTGCGCCCGCGCAGCGCAGAGGCCGCGCTCAGCACGAGCACCGCCGCGGAAACCGTCTTGATGCCGCCCGCCGTCGAGCCGGGCGAGCCGCCGATCATCATCAGCAGGCAGGCCAGCGCCTGACTCGGTCCGGTCAAGGCAGCCTGGTCGATGGTGTTGAAGCCCGCCGTGCGCAGCGTGACCGACTGGAACGCCGCCGCGAGCAGCTTGTCG
>USLE01000199.1 GCA_900555465.1 uncultured Butyricicoccus sp. | reverse complement strand
GAATACATAGAGCGCAATGTCGTCTCCCGGCTGCCGGCCGCACTGCTTCAGGTAATCGATCGCGCCGAGCGCCATTGCGTCGTTCTGCGCAATCACAGCCGCAAGCTCCGGATACGCCTGCATATAGGTCTCCATGATCTCACGCCCGCGCGAGCGCAGGTAGTCGCCGCACAGGCTGTATTTCAGCTCGGTTCCGCTGTCCTCCAGCCCTTCGCGCAGGCCGCGCGAGATCTCCTGCGCGCTCGAAGCGTTCAGTGTGCCGTACAGCTCTGCGGCAATGCCGCGCCCTTCGCCGGACACATACGCCGCAGCCTGCTGCGCTGCCCGGCGGTAGGGAAAGGAAACGCTGCTGACAGACGCCTGTTCCTCCCTCTGCTGCAGGGTTTTGTCCACCGTGATCACCGGGATCTGCGCGCTCTGCGCTTCCCGCAGCACGTTTTCCCAGCCGCTCTGCACGATCGGGGAAAATACGATCACATCCACGCGGTATACGATCAGCGCCCGGATCGCATCGATCTGCGCCTGCTGCGTGCGCTCCGTGCGCATCACCATGCGGTCGAAGCCGTGCGCCTGCGCCTGCTCCTCCAGCACGCGGTACTGCTCGTCTTTCCAGTCGTCCTCGGATGCGGTAAACACGATCCCCATGACAGGAGGCTGCACCTGCTCGGCCTGCTGCCGGCCGCTGCACGCCCAAAGCAGCACCGCTGTGCACAGCAGGAGGAATACACATCCGGCAAAACGTTTTTTCTCTTTCTCCCACATAGGCGCACCTCCCGCTTTTGTATTACTATTTTGCCATTTCTTACATCAAATTGCAAGCAATGTGCTTCCAGTGCGGCAGCCATCCAGACAAAAAACACCCCGGTCCACGGGATGAACAGATCCCATGAACCGGAGTGCGGATTCGCTCCGGCAGGCTGCTGTTATAGTTTGCCGCCGTTTGACAGAAACTACGATATGCTGCCTGCCTTTGCTGTTGTTTGATGGATTTTGCTGTCAAAAACCGTTATCCGGTTTCCCGCAATCCATCACGCCCCAAACCTCATTTGAAGGCGCAGCCTGTCTGCAATCATCGAGATGAATTCCGAATTTGTCGGCTTGCCCTTGACGCCCGACACCGTGTAGCCGAAATAGCTCTGCAGCGTCTCGATATCGCCGCGGTCCCACGCGACCTCGATCGCATGGCGGATCGCGCGTTCGACGCGCGAGGAGGTGGTCTTATACTTTTTCGCGATGGACGGATACAGCACCTTGGTGATCGCGCTGACCGCATCCATATCCTCAACCGCCATCATGATCGCCTCGCGCAGATACTGGTAGCCCTTGATATGCGCCGGCACGCCGACCTGGTGGATCACCTCGGTCACCCGCACCTCAAGCGCCATTGTCTCCCCTGCTTTTTCGGCCTCCTGCTTGCCCGCACGCCACAGCCGTATGCGCTCGCACACAGCCTCCGCGTCCATCGGCTTGCGCAGGAACATGTCGACGCCGAGCGCGGTGCAGTCCGCGCCGGCCTGCGGGCTGGCAAAGGCAGAGAGCACAACCGTCGCCGGCATTCCCTGTTCGCGGGCGTGCAGGCGGTTGAGGACGGTGATGCCGTCCAGCACCGGCAGCACCAGATCGATCACGAGCAGGTCGGGTTCGAGTTCCCCCACCGCCGCGAGCGCCTTCGCGCCGTCCTCCGCGATGCCAACCAGTTCCATATCACCGGCGTTTTCCAGCGCCGAAGCCATGCGTGCGCAGAATTCGTTGTCGCCATCTGCAAGCAATATCCGGATTTTTTGTTCCATGTTGTCAATACCAGCTTTCCGAAAATGATTGTTCTCTCTTTCTTGCCTATAATTTACCATATACTTCCATATTTTTCAAGTGCTTTGTCGGAAAAGCCGGAATTTTTTATTCGACTATTTTCAACATTTATCGACATATTTTGCGGAAAACAAACGGACTCCTTAAGAATTCGTCATTTCCTCAAGCATACGCCCAATGCTGATCGCATAGCCGCAGGTTGGATCGTCAACCAGGACATGGGTTACGGCGCCGATGATTTTACCATTTTGCAGGACCGGGCTGCCGCTCATGCCCTGCACGATGCCGCCGGTCTTGCCCAGCAGGTCCTGATCGGTAACGCGCAGCATCATGCCGCGGCCGTACTCATCGTCCCTGGGATAAACCTTGACGACCTGCACAGAATATTTTTCGACCGCATCGCCTTCCACGTTGGTCAGGATCTCCGCCTCGCCCACCTGGATCTCGTCATCGGATGCGACCGGGACGGATTCCAGCGACGCATAGAGCGAGCTGTCCGTCATGGTGCCGAAAATACCGCTTTCGGTGTTTTCTTCCACTGTGCCGACCGTGCTGCCGGTTTGGAATTCACCCTGCAGCGCACCCGGCTCGCCCGCCTCGCCGCGCTGCACCGAGCCGACGACCGAATAGATCAGGCTGCCGTCCTTCAGCGGCATCAGCACGCCGGTCTCGCTGTCGCAGATGCCGTGGCCGAGCGAACCGTATTCACCGGTCTCCGGATCGACATACGTCAGCGTACCGATGCCCGCGATGCTGTCCCGCGCGAGTACGCCGATGCGGTACACGCCGTCCTCATCCGCGCACGGGGCTGCGGTCACGGTGCGGCTTTCGCCATCGCGCACCAGTTCCAGCTCCACCGGCTGCCCGCCGGAAAGCGCGATCTGTTTTTGCAGATCATCGTTGGAGCGGATCTCGGTCCCGTTGACACGGACGACCAGGTCGCCCTCGGTGACGCCGGCGTCCCGCGCGGGGCAGACCGCGCCGTCCGTGGTCTGCACGTCGTCCAGCTGCACGACCAGCACACCCTCCGCGCTCATCTGGATGCCCACGGTATGGCCGATCGGGATGAGCGAGGAGATCTCTGCCGCCTGCGCGGAGACCAGCATCACAAAGGTCAGAAGCAAGGAAATTGCGATTTTTTTCGCTTTGCTTTGATGCACTTTTTTCACCTCCGCGGTTTACTATGCCACGCGTGGGCGGAGAACAAGCCTGTGAACCTTTGCTATTCCCTTGGGATTTTTGGCTGTGTGTTCAGGCTTTGGCCGTGGAAAGGTTTTCTAACGCGCAAAAACGGCGGTTTCTCCCGGAAAATCGGAAACAACCGCCGTTTTTGGTTTTATTTTCAATTTGCAGCCGTTTTATCCTGCACTGGCATTTCGGCAGGCTTGCCGGATGCCTGTACCGCTTTCCTGCGCCCCAGAGCCGCATCGACCGCCTTGCTGATGATCGTACCGATCACGCCGCACACCAGCACCTCGATCACGCCCTGCACACCGACAACCGCCAGCACGAACAGGATGGGATTGGTTGCCCCGGTCGTGGCGATCATATTCTGCACATAATCGCAGTTATAGAAGATCAGGCACATCAGGCCCATGTAAAACACCGTGTTGAGCAGCGGCGCGCTCACCGCGCCGGCCACATAGCTGACAAACCCGCGCTTGTCCACCCTGCGCACCGCGCGGAAGATCAGGCCCGTGCACAGGCCCATGAGCACGCGGCCCACGACCGACTGCACGAAATAGCCCACTGGGCTGACCGCCATCAGCGCCACGCCCATCATCGAGCCGCCGCTTAAGGCATTGCCGAAGCTCGTCAGGCCGAATACCAGCCCGAGGAACGCGCCCACGCCCGGCCCCATCACGATTGCGCCGATGCACACCGGCACGGACAGGAAGGACACATTGAACGGCCCGAGCGGCAGATAGCCGATCGGCGTATACGCCAGCACGAGCGTGATCGCCGTGAGCAGCGCAAGCTGCGTCATCGTCCGGATGTTAAAGGTCTTGCTTTTCATATTCAGTTTCCTCCTGCTCCCGTC
>USLE01000198.1 GCA_900555465.1 uncultured Butyricicoccus sp. | reverse complement strand
CGCCCCCGGCCTGCCGGAGGAAGTCGCGGCCGGCGGACTTGCGATCGGCGTCGGCGTGCAGCAGGAGGCCGTACCCATCGTCTACGACAAGGAGATCCCGCTGCTTGTGCACACTTTCCGCGACAAGAGCGAGCTGTATGTCTATGATGCGGCGCGGGATTTCGCCGGCCCTTCGCGCTTTGAGGGCGACCTGTTCACCGAAGCGTATACGGTCACTTTTTCCGACACCATGCCGGAATAACCCTGCATGTACAAATCAAGGGGCGCAGGCAGCCCCAGCAAAACAGCCGCCCATTCGGGCGGCTGTTGTCTTGCCTGTTTACTTGTCCACGACCGGGATCTCGGTCGTGTCGACCTCGTCGAGGTTTTTCAGGTAATGCCTGGTTTCCTTTGCGATCACGCCGGAAAGCAGCAGCACAGCCACCAGGTTGGGCACCGCCATGAGCGCATTGAGGATGTTCGCGATCGTCCACACCAGATCGAGCGAGAGCACCGGCCCGATCACGATGACCGCGATGAACAAAATCTTGTACGGCAGCATGCCTTTTTTGCCGAACAGGTATTCGCAGCAGCGCTCACCGTAGTACGACCAGCCGAGGATAGTGGAATACGCGAACGTGATGATGCCGACTACAAGGATCATCGGCCCCAGCACCGGGATCTGCGAGAAGGCCGCAGTGGTCATCTGGCTGCCGTCCTCGATCATGTCCATATTGATGTTCGGGTTTTTCATGATCGTGGTGACCAGCACCAGGCCGGTCATCAGGCACACGACGACCGTGTCCCAGAACGTGCCGGTCGCGGAGACCAGCGCCTGCCGCACCGGGTTGCGGGTCTGCGCGGCGCTCGCCACGAGCGGCGCAGAGCCCATGCCGGACTCGTTGGAGAACAGGCCGCGCGCCACGCCGTACTGCATCGCAAGACGCAGGCCGCCGCCGACCAGACCGCCCGCGACCGCGCCCGGCTTGAACGCCAGCGTGAGGATGGCCTGCAGCGCAGGGAGGATGAAATCATAGTTGATGCACAGGATGATCAGGCAGCCCACCACATAAAACGCTGCCATGAACGGCACGAGCTTTTCGCAGACATTCGCGATGGTCTTGATGCCGCCGATGATGACCACCGCGGTGATCGCGGCGAACACGATGCCGATCGCCAGCGGCGGGATATAGATCGGGCTGTTGCCCTGAATGATCTCGGAGATCGCGTTGATCTGCGTGCCGCAGCCGATGCCGAACGAGGCCAGCATGGCCAGCAGCGCAAACAGCACGCCCAGCCACTTCATGTTCAGCCCGCGCTCAAGCGCGTACATCGCGCCGCCCTGCATACGGCCGTCCCTGGTCTGCACGCGGTATTTGACCGCGATCAGGCTCTCCGCGTACTTGGTCGCGATGCCGAACACGCCGGTCAGCCAGCACCACAGCACCGCGCCCGGGCCGCCGAGGAACACCGCTGTGCCCACGCCGACGATATTGCCCGTGCCGATGGTGGACGCGAGCGCGGTCGTCAGCGCCTGAAACTGGCTGACGTCGCCCGGCGAATCCGGGTCTTTGGTGACCGACAGCCGGATGCCCGTAAAGGTCTTGCGCTGGATGAAGCCGGTGCGCACGGTCATAAACAGGTGCGTGCCCAGCAGCAGCACGATCATCGGCAGGCCCCAGATCCAGTTGTCGATCGCAGTGACGATATTGGAAAATGCCTCCATTGGTTGAACCCTTCCCCTCTTTTTTGTGTTCCGGATATGACAAAGGGAGCGAAGCCGGGGCTTCGCTCCCTTTCCAGACAGGACGCGGCCTGCGTCCTCTTTCGTCCTTTTATCCGGGAGCCGCGAGCGGTCCGCGCGTCCTTGCGCGGGCTCACGATATGTGTTTATTATACTGAATATCCTGTATAAAATCAAGTAAATACTGAAATTGATACATTTTCCCCCGCCATATTGCCCTGTTGTTCCGCGACTGTCCGCCGCATCAGTCGCGAAAGTCCAGCAGCTTGTACGGCTCGATGCCGAGCGCATCGGCAATGTTGAACAGCATATCCAGCGACGCACCCACGGACGCATTCTCGATCTTTGCGATCGTCGACCGGTCCGCCCCAACCGCCTCCGCCAGCCCCTCCTGTGTAAAGCGCCGGTCCTTACGGTAGTATGCCACATTCAAACCGAACTTGCGATATTTGTCTGAATGCTTAAATTCCATTGTAAATCACTCCCACAGATAGTGTATCTATGAAGTTTCTCCATATAAATATGGTAATAATCACTTTTTGGGCATTAGAAATACATATTATAGTATTTGAAATTACAAATTGTTGCTTTTTAGTACACAAAAGAATTCCATGTTTTTCTTTGTCCGGTATTTTCTTCCATAGCATCCGTTCTCTGCCTCCGGCTGCGCACAAAATAAGAACATTTGTTTTCTTTCCGGGTTTATGGTATACTGATTGTGTATCTCCAAAACGAAACGAGGAAACCAATGGAACCGACCAAATTTGACCTCAAATACGCCGCCGTGCGGCGCGCAGTCATCGAGCAGCGCTTCTCGAATCTGAACGACAAACAGCGCGAGGCCGTGTTCGCCACAGAAGGCCCCCTGCTCATTCTGGCGGGCGCGGGCAGCGGCAAGACCACCGTGCTGATCAACCGCATCATCAACATCCTGCGCTTCGGCCAGGGGCTGACGAGTGAGTACGCGCCCGAGGGCGCGACCGAGGACGACCTGCTGTTCCTGACCGAATACCTGACCGACCCCAAGCCGGAAAACCGCGCGCACGCCGAGCGGCTGTGCGCCATGCACCCGGCAAAGCCGTGGGAGGTCATCGCCATCACCTTCACCAACAAGGCGGCCCGCGAGCTGCGCGAGCGCCTGACCGCCGCGCTGGACGACGAGGAAGCCGCCTCCGCGGTCTGGGCGCACACCTTCCACACCGCCTGCCTGCGCATCCTGCGGCGGCACGGCGACCTTTTGGGCTTTGAGACCGCGTTCACCATCTACGACGAGGACGACAAAAAGCGCGTGATCACGAACGTCCTCAAGCAGCTCAACCTCGACCCCAAGACCTACGATCCGCGCACGGTCATCGGCATGATCTCGCGTGCCAAGGACAAGCTGATGACACCCAAGCAGTTCGCCGCAGACGCCGCAGGCGACTACTTCCGCGAAAAGGTCGCGGACGTGTACAAGCTGTACGAAAAAGAGATGCGCAAGGCCTGCGCGCTGGATTTCGACGACATCATCATGAAGACCGTCCTGCTGCTGCAAAGCAACCCCGAGGTGCTCGAGTACTACCAGCGCAAGTTCCGCTATGTGCTCGTGGACGAGTATCAGGACACCAACTACGCGCAGTATGTGCTCACCAGCCTGCTCGCCGGGTACTATGAAAACATCTGCGTAGTCGGCGACGACGACCAGAGTATCTACAAATTCCGCGGCGCGACCATCACCAACATCCTTGAGTTTGAAAAGCAGTTCAAAAACGCAAAGACCATCCGGCTCGAGCAGAACTACCGCTCGACCGGCAACATCCTGAACGCCGCCAACGAGGTCATCCGCAACAACGTCGGCCGCAAGGGCAAGGAGCTGTGGACCGACCACGGCGACGGCGCGAAGATCCACCTGCACCGCTCGGACAGCCAGGAGGGCGAAGCCGCCTACATCGCGGACACCATCCGCGAGGGCATCCAGCAGGGCCGCCGCTGGGGCGATTTTGCGGTGCTCTACCGCAACAACGTACTAAGCGATAACATCGCCGCCGCGTTCATCCGCGCGAACATCCCCTACCGCGTGTACAAGGGCCGCGACTTCTTCTCCCGCGCCGAGATCCGCGATATGTTCGCCTATCTGTGGGTGCTGGAAAACCCGG
>USLE01000197.1 GCA_900555465.1 uncultured Butyricicoccus sp. | reverse complement strand
GTTTGGAGCCTGCTGCACGCTCCAAGCCCTTTCCCATTGTCGTCATGCCGTAAATAAACAGCGCAAGGCCGCCTACCAGCTGCACAACGGACAGCACATTGAACTCCATGTGTTTCCTCCGTTTCACACTTCTCTTACATATCTCTTACATAACCCATACATTTTTCAGTATACTGGTTTCACAATCCACTGTCAACGAAAAAGTGATGCAGGAGGGCAATTCTGTGCAACATCCCATGATTCTCATTTCTACAGGGCGCATTGCAGGCAATTTGTCCATGCAGCGGCAGCAGTCCGCGCTGTACGGCGAATGCCTGTCGCTTGCCGGCGGTGTCGGCGTGCTCTCCGGCGGTAGTGACGCCGCCTGCCTTGCGGCGCGCTGCGACGGCCTGCTGCTCGCCGGCGGCGGGGATCTCCACCCGGCGCGCTACGGGCAGCCGGTGCAGCACAGCGGCCTGTCCATCGACCCGCTACGGGACGAGGAGGAGCAGGCGCTGTTCCACGCCTTTTTCGGCCGCGGCAAGCCGGTGCTCGGTATCTGCCGCGGCATGCAGGCGGTCAATGTCTTTCTCGGCGGCACGCTCCGGCAGCACACCGAAGGGCACAGCGGCTGCTGTCATCGGGTGCGCTGCATCCCGCGCCTTGCGGCGCTGGCAGGTGCAGCGCCCACGGTCAACAGCTATCATCATCAGGCGGTGGATGTCCTTGCGCCCAGCCTGCATGCCGCCGCGTGGGCGGACGACGGAACGGTCGAAGCAGTCATACACGAAACCGCACCCCTGCTCGGCGTGCAGTGGCACCCCGAGCGCATGGTGCCGCCCCTGTGCGACGATGCGGCAGGGGAAAACCATCTGGCGCTGTTCCGCTGGCTGTGTGAACACTGCTGAAAGAAAAACCGGGCAGGAAAACCTGCCCGGTTTGTTTTGTTCGTTCATCGGTTGAGCAGCCACACCCCTGCATTGAGGTATGCTGCAAACAGCAGCCACAAAAGATACGGCGCCAGCAGCCACGCAGCCCGCCTGTCGATCCGCCCGAAGGCGAGCATGGTTTCCGCCACCAGCACCAGCAGGATCACCAGCCAGATCAGCGCGAACCCGTACAGCCCCGCCCGGAAGAACAGCAGCGGCCACACGAAATTGACCGCCAGCTGCACGCCGTACAGCCCCAGCGCCCGCTTTTTCGCCGCCTGTGGCGCGCCCGACTTCCAGATCAGAAAACTCGCCCAGCCCATCAGCAGGTACAGAATCGTCCACACCACCGGGAACACCCAGCCCGGCGGGGACAGCGGCGGCTGCGCCAAGGCGGCAAACTGCGCCATGCTGTCCATCGTCAGCCAAGCGGCCAGCCCGCCGACTGCCAGCGGGATCAGCAGGCAGATGATCAAAGCCTTTCGCAAACATACCCCTCCCTTTTGGTTCAGGATATGGCGCTTGCGCGGTTTTTATGTATGGCTGCCGAATGCACGCAGGAGTTCGCTGCGCTCCTCGTGGTTCTCCACCCAGTTCTCCACATATCCGCAGTCGTAGCACACATAGCGGATCACCGGGATCTTGCCGAACAATGTGACTTTTGAGGTGTAAATGTTGTTCCCGCTCCCATAGCGGCGCGCATTGTCCGGCACACGGATGATATGCGTCCCGCCGCACTTGGGGCATTTGCCTGTGTTTTTCATTTTTGAGCCTCCTTACAGCAGGCCGAGCAGCATCAGCAGCTCTTCCTCGCTCAGCTCTCCGTCCTGCATTTCGCGCAGCGGCGCGCCGCAGTACGGGCAGGTGTCCGCATCGGTATCCATCTTGCGGCCGCATTTTTCGCAGTATTTCATGGTCACAGCTCCTTTTTTTGATAAAAATGCACGCTCATCCAATAACACAGCCCAAACACAATTGCTGCGCAGCCAACCATCAGGAACGATATCGCAAGCCCATTTCCTGCAAGCCATGCGGACAGGCCTGCTCCAACTGCCTGCCAGGCGGTATGTATGCTCTCTATCCTGCTCCCGGCAGCCAAACAGACCCAGCCCAGTGCGATCAGACCGGTCACAATATAATTCGCCTTGTCTATGTTCCAGCGATAGGATACCGCAAGCATCAGCCCGCTGAACGCCAGCGCCCCTGCTTCGCAGAACAGCAGAATGGTACCATAGCGCAGCATTGCATCCATCGTTCCAAGCGTAAAACAGCAAACCAGCATACTCGCTGCGCAAGCCAGCGCCAGCACCGCATTGCACACCAGCGCGAGCAAAAATCTGCTCGCGACTGCGCTTGTGCGTCCCGCAGGGAGGGTCATGCGGTATGCCGCCCACTGCTCGGAAGCATCTGATGCACACAGGATACGCGGAAGCAAAACCGACGGCATGATGACAAGAAAGCACAGCATCGCCGGCCCGCCGATCAGCAGCCCCACCACAGCAAATGCGCCAACGCGGAGCAGCATCCGGTTAATCGAAAACCGCGCATGGCTCCATTCCACATACATCATTTCACGCATACCGGCTTTCCTCCCCTCAAAGCTCGGTTTTCTGATAGATTTTCACACTGATCAGATAGCAGATCACATAAACCACCAGACTGACCGCGAGCGCCGCCGCGATTAGCAGGCTGATTTGCGCCTCTCCCGCTGTATTCAGCCAGTTTCCTACCGCCTGTAGTGCGGTTTCAAACCCCGGCAGCCGTTCGAGCAGGAATACGCCGAGCACCGGCACCCAAACGCACGCCATGATGATATAGCGTCCCTTTTCGATGCCGAACTTGAACGAGAGCGCCATCAGCACGCCCATCATCAGGAACGCGACCGACTCGCAGGCGAAGATGCCCGCCAGATTTTCCATCAATGCCCCCGCTGGATCGCCCGTCGCGCTGATCAGGACGTAAACCACGGTCAGAACCGTGCTGACCGCCAGCAGGACCACATTGACCAGAGCGCCCATGACGAATTTGCTCCCGACTACGTCCCGCCGCAGGATGGGCATGGACAGGCTTAGTCGGTTCCAGCCGTAGGCCTGATCCGCGGCGAACAGCGTGGTCGGCACCATGATGCTCAGGAACACCACGGTAAAGTTAAAGAACATCGGTCCGCTGAACGCAAACGCTGACAAAGCGAATACGACCAGTACAAACAGGATCGAGCGGATCGACTGGCGGAAATTCATCCAGTCCGCATACAGCATGGCTTTCATCGGTCATTCTCCCCTCTCGTCAGGAACAGCATGATCTGTTCGATGTTGACCGGCTCGACCGTCCAGTTCTCCGGCACGCCGCCGCGCCGCACGAGCGCTTCGCAGCCGAACGCGCCCACGCGCTTTGCGCGCACTGCCGCCGGGTCGAGAGCCGCGAGCTGGTCGGCCGTGCAGTGCAGCACGCCGTAGGTGTCGAGCAGCTCGTCGCGCGGCTCGGAGAGCACGATGCGGCCGCCGTGGATGAAGGTGATATAGTCCGCGATCTTATCAAGGTCGCTCGTGATGTGGCTGGACAGCAGGATCGCGTGTCCCTCGTCCTGCATGAAGTCGTAAAACAGGTCGAGCACCTCGTCGCGCACCACCGGGTCAAGGCCGCTCGTGGGTTCGTCCATGATGAGCAGCTCCGCGCCGTGCGACAGCGCCGCCGCAATGGACAGCTTCATCCGCATGCCCTTGGAATAGTCCTTGATCTTTTTTCGTTCGTCAATGCCGAAGCGCTTCATGTAGCCGAAAAACTGCTCCGGCTGCCAGTTTTGGTAAGCTTTGCCCATCAGCGTATCCACCTGACGGGCGTTCAGGGTGTTGAGGAAGCAGCCGTCCTCGAGCACGACGCCGATGCGCTCCTTGACCGCGCGCTCGTCGCCGATGTTGTCCAGCCCAAGCACGCGGATCGCGCCCGCGTCG
>USLE01000196.1 GCA_900555465.1 uncultured Butyricicoccus sp. | reverse complement strand
AAGACCACCTCGCAGAACCCGCGCTCGACGGTCGGCACGGTCACCGAGATCTACGACTACCTGCGCCTGCTCTGGGCGAACATCGGCACGCCGCACTGCCCCAAGTGCGGCAAGGAGATCCACCAGCAGACCATCGACCAGATCATCGACCGGCTGATGGCGCTCGAGGAAAAGACGCGTGTGCAGATCCTCGCGCCGGTCATCCGCGGCAAAAAGGGCGAGCACGTCAAGGTGTTCGAGGACGCGCGCAAGCAGGGCTATGTCCGCGTGCGCGTGGACGGCGAGGTGCGCGACCTTGCCGAGGAGATCAAGCTCAAAAAGACCCAGAAGCACAACATCGAGATCGTGGTCGACCGCGTGGTCATCCGCCCGGACGCCCGCGGCCGTATCACGGACTCAGTCGAGACCGCGACCGCGCTGTCGGGCGGTCTGGTGATCGCGGATGTGATCGGCGGCGAGCCGCTTTCGTTCTCGCAGAACTATGCGTGCGAGGACTGCGGCATCTCGATCGAAGAGCTGACCCCGCGCATGTTCTCGTTCAACAACCCGTACGGCGCGTGCCCGGTGTGCACCGGCCTCGGTATGCAGAAGCGCGTCGATCCGGAGCGCATCATCCCCAACCCCAAGCTGTCCATCAAGCAGGGGGCGATCCGCGCGTCCGGCTGGGGCAACGCCGACCCGGGCACGATCGCGGCCATGTACTACAACGCGCTCGGCAAAAAGCACGGCTTCACGCTCGACACCCCGATCGAGGAGCTGTCCGACGCGGCGATGCACGAGCTGCTGTACGGCACGGAAGAGCCGCTCGAGCTGTCGGTCAGCCGCGTATCGGGCGGCGTGATGCGCCAGCCGTTCGAGGGCATTGTCACCAATCTCGAGCGCCGCTACAAGGAGACCTCGAGCGACTATGCGCGCTCAGAGATCGAGGAGTGCATGAGCGAGATCCCGTGTCCTGCGTGCCACGGCCGCCGCCTGCGCCCCGAGGTGCTTGCGGTCACGATCGGCGGGCTGAACATTGCGGAGTTTTCGGAAAAGTCGGTCGTCAAGGCGATGGAGTTTTTGCAGACCCTGCGCCTGACCGAGATGCAGCACAAGATCGGCGACCGCGTGATCAAGGAGATCAAGGACCGGCTGGGCTTTCTGCAGTCGGTCGGCCTGGAATACCTGACCCTGTCGCGCGCGTCGGGCACGCTGTCCGGAGGCGAGAGCCAGCGCATCCGGCTCGCGACCCAGATCGGCTCGTCGCTCATGGGCGTGCTGTATATCCTGGACGAGCCGTCCATCGGCCTGCACCAGCGCGACAACGACAAGCTGCTCGCGACGTTAAAGCGTCTGCGCGACCTCGGCAACACACTGATCGTGGTCGAGCACGACGAGGACACCATGTTCGCCGCCGATCACATCGTGGACATCGGCCCGGGCGCGGGCCGCAACGGCGGCGAGGTCGTGTTCGAGGGCACGGTGGACGAGCTGCTGAAGAGCGAGAAGTCGATCACCGGCCAGTACCTGTCCGGCCGCAGGTGCATCCCCGTGCCGGATGTCCGCCGCAAGGGCAACGGCAAAAAGCTGGTCGTCAAAGGCTGCGCGGTCAACAACTTAAAGCACACGGACTTCACCATCCCGCTGGGCACGTTCACCTGCGTGACCGGCGTTTCCGGCTCGGGCAAGTCCTCGTTCGTCAACGAGATTTTGTACAAAAAGCTCGCTGCCGAGCTCAACGGCGCCAAGACGCGCGCGGGCGCGCACGATCAGATGACCGGCCTGTCCTATCTGGACAAGGTGATCGACATCGACCAGTCGCCCATCGGGCGCACGCCGCGCTCCAACCCGGCGACCTACACCGGCGTATTCAACGACATCCGCGATCTGTTTGCCAAAACCGCGGACGCCAAGGCGCGCGGCTACGGGCCGAGCCGTTTTTCCTTCAATGTCAAGGGCGGCCGGTGCGAGGCCTGCGCGGGCGACGGCCTGCTCAAAATCGAGATGCACTTCCTGCCGGACGTGTATGTGCCCTGCGACGTGTGCAAGGGCAAGCGGTACAACAAGGAGACGCTCGAGGTGCGCTACAAGGGCAAGAACATCTACGAGGTGCTCGACATGACGGTGGACGAGGCGTGCGAGTTCTTCTCCAACGTGCCCAAGATCGCGCGGCGGCTTGAGACCATGCGCGAGGTCGGCCTGGGCTACGTCAAGCTCGGGCAGTCGTCCACGACGCTCTCCGGCGGCGAGGCGCAGCGCGCCAAGCTCGCGACCGAGCTGTCCAAGCGCTCGACCGGCAAGACCATCTATATCCTCGACGAGCCGACCACCGGCCTGCACGTTGCGGACGTGCACCGCCTGGTGGACGTGCTGCAAAAGCTGGTCGACGCGGGCAACACCGTGGTCGTTATTGAGCACAATCTGGATGTGATCAAGACCGCGGATTATATCCTCGACCTCGGCCCCGAGGGCGGGGACGGCGGCGGCCGGCTGGTGGTTGCCGGCACGCCGGAGGAGGTCGCGGCGTGCGAAAACTCCTACACCGGACAGTATTTAAAGCCGGTGCTGGAACGTAAAAACCATGTAAAAACAGAAGAATAATAAACTTTTATCTGCGCTGAGCGGGCGTTCCTTGACAGAACGCCCGCTTTTTGCAATTTGCATAAAAATGTTGAGCTTTTGAACACATTTTGGTATAATAATCGTAATAAAAAATAAATGAGGGAGTTTATTATGAAAACAAAGCGATGGGTGATCGCCGCGCCCGACCGGGCGCGCGTGGATGCGCTCTCGCGCGAGGGCGGGTATGCGCCGCTCACGGCCGCGGTCCTCGCGGCGCGCGGGCTGGATACCCCGCAGGCTGCGGCGGCATACCTCAGCTGCGACCGTTCCGGCCTGCATGACCCGCTGCTGCTGACCGATATGGACAAAGCTGCCGCGGTCATCCGCGGCGCGGTCGGGCGGGGCGAACATATCGTCGTCTACGGTGACTACGATGTCGACGGCGTCACCGCGACCTGCATTCTGGTGGATTACCTGCGCAGCCGCGGCGCTGTGTGCGAATATTACATCCCCAACCGCCTGCGCGAAGGCTATGGCCTGTCCCGCGAGGCGATGGAGAATTTATATAAGAGGGGCACGCGCCTGCTCATCACGGTGGACTCCGGCATCACGGCGGACGAGGAGATCGCGGTCGCGCGCGAGCTGGGTATGCAGGTGGTCATCACCGACCACCACGAGTGCCACGACACCCTGCCGGAGGCGGACGCGGTCGTGGACTACAAGCGGCCGGACTGCGCGTATCCGTTTGACAGTCTGGCGGGCGTGGGCGTGGCGTTCAAGCTGATTTGCGCGCTCGAGGGCGACGCGGACGCGGTGCTCGACCGCTATGCCGACCTGATCGCGCTGGGCACGGTGGCGGACGTGATGCCGATCGTGGGCGAAAACCGCATCATCGTGGCCGAAGGGCTCAAGAAGATGGCTGAGACCAGCAATATCGGTCTGGAGATGCTGCTGCGCGAGGCGGGCATGAAGCACAAGCGCCTGACCTCGTCCACCATCAGCTTTGTGCTCGCGCCGCGCATCAATGCCGCGGGGCGCATGGGACGGGCCGAGCTTGCTGCCGAGCTGTTTTTGACGCACGACCCGGTGCGGGCGCAGGAGCTGGCCGCCAGCCTGTGCGAGCAGAACAAGCACCGGCAGCACGAGGAAAACGAGATACTGACGCAGGCGCTCACCCGCCTGCGCAAGGAATATAACCCGATCGAGGATAAGATCATCGTGCTGGCAGGCAAGGGCTGGCACCACGGCGTGATCGGCATTGTCTGCTCGCGCCTGTGCGACCGCTACGGCTGCCCGGTGGTGCTGATCTCGATCGACGAGGACGGCACG
>USLE01000195.1 GCA_900555465.1 uncultured Butyricicoccus sp. | reverse complement strand
CATGTTCTCGTTGACCTCGACGATGATCTTGTCCGCCACGTCGCAGACCGCGCGCAGGTGGGACGCCTGCGGGCCGAAGCTGAAATAGCCGTGGCTGTCCATCGGCGCTACGACCAGCATCGCCACGTCCACATGGCCGATGTTCTCTCGGTAGAAGCGCGGCAGCTCGGAATAACGCATGGAGGCGTAGAAGCCTGCGCCGGTCGAGATGAACTTGCGCTCGATGCCCGACATGTGCCAGGAGTTCCAGGTCATATGCGCCGCCGGGTCGTCGATCTTATAGATTTCGGGCACGCGCATGAGCACGCCGCCGCGGAAATTGACGTCATACAGGTCGGGCAGGCGCTTTGCCATCGCCTGATCGAGCGCATCCGGCGTGCCGACGCACCAGCCGTAATCCACCCAGTCGCCCGATTTTACAATTTTAACGGCTTCGTCCGCCGTCGTCAGCTTCTGCTGATAGAGAGCCGCGTAATCCATCTTGCAAACCTCCACATTGTCTATTCTTTAACAATTTGGTTTTATTATACTATATCCTCGCTGCGAGGTCAAGACAATGCACGCCACGCGGCACAGGATTTCCGCAAAACGGCAAAAAAATACCCAACAGCAAACCAAAAGTTTTTCTTGATTTTTCGAGATAAAGTGGTACAATGGTAAATGACTTTCACAGTATTATTTTAGGAGGGCACTTCTATGAAAACCAAAAAGCTTCTGGCGCTGCTTCTCGCGGGCGCAATGAGCGCCTCCCTGCTGGCCGGCTGCGGCGGCGGGAACACCAACGCGACCGAAAACACCGACAGCAATACCGCGGAAAACACCGAGGCGGAAAGCGATCTCGCCTATGTACAGGAAAAGGGCACGCTGGTTGTCGGCATCACCGAGTTCGAGCCGATGGACTATCAGAACGCGGACGGCGAATGGATCGGCTTTGATGCCGACATGGCAAAGGCATTTGCCGAAAGTCTGGGCGTAACCGCAGAATTTCAGGTCATCGACTGGGACAACAAGGTCATGGAGCTCGACGGCAAGACCATCGACGTGGTCTGGAACGGCATGACGCTGACCGACGAGGTCACCAGCGCAATGGAATGCACCAACGCTTACTGCAACAATGCACAGGTCGTCATCGTCCCCTCTGATGTTGCCGACCAGTACCAGGATGTTGACAGCGTAAAGGGTCTGTCCTTTGCGGTCGAGTCCGGTTCGGCGGGTATGGCTGAGGTACAGGCGCTCGGCGCTACTTATACCGAAGTGTCCGATCAGGCTACCGCGCTGATGGAGGTTGCCTCCGGCACATCGGATGCTGCGGTCATCGACTCCCTGATGGCGGCTGCTATGGTTGGCGAGGGCACCAGCTACGCAGACCTGACCTACACGGTCGGCCTGAACAGCGAGGAATACGGCGTGGGCTTCCGCAAGGGCTCGGATCTGGCGGAAAAACTCAACGAATTCTTTAAGACCAGCTATGACGACGGCACGATGATGCAGATTGCTGAACAGTACGGCGTGCAGGCTGCAATTATCGAGCAGTAATATCCGGTATGTAACAATGCTGAAAACAGAGGGCGGCAAAACGCTCTCTGTTTTTGCGCTGTTATCTTGAAATGTCAGGAGATTTTTATTGTAATGGAACAGTTCTTCACACAACTCCCCGTTGTACTCAGCGCGCTGAACGAGGGCTTTTTGCAGACGCTCCGCCTGTTCGCTGTTACGCTGATCGGTGCGCTCCCTATCGGCCTGATCATCTCATTCGGCTCCATGAGCCGTTTCACCCCCCTGCGCGCAGTGACCAAGCTGGTCGTCTGGGTGATCCGCGGCACGCCGCTGATGCTGCAGCTGATGATCATCTTTTACATACCCGGCTATGTGCTGTCAGGCGGTAACCCCTGGCCGGGCGGCGAAGTCGGCCGCTTCATGGCCTGCGCCACCGCCTTTATCATCAACTATTCCTGCTATTTTTCTGAAATTTACCGCGGCGGCATCCAGTCCGTCCCGGTCGGCCAGCAGGAGGCCGGTCTGGTGCTCGGCATGACCAAACGCCAGATCTTTTTCAAGGTCACTCTGTTGCAGATGATCAAGCGCATCGTTCCCCCCATGTCCAACGAGATCATCACGCTGGTCAAGGATACCTCGCTGGCCCGCATCATCTCCCTGCAGGAGGTCATCTGGGCGGGCTATTCTTTCCTGAAGGGCTCGCACGGGTATTCCGGTCTGATCTGGCCGCTGTTTTTCACGGGTGTGTATTATCTGGTGTTCAACGGCATCCTCACCCTGTTCTTCGGCTGGCTGGAAAAGAAGCTCGACTATTTCCGCGCGTAAGGAGGAGCCGCAATGCCTATTCTTGAAGTAAACCATATCAACAAGAGCTTCGGCTCGACCAAAGTGCTGGACGACATCAGCTTTTCGCTCGACCGCGGCAAGGCGCTTGCCATCATCGGCTCGTCCGGCTCGGGCAAGACCACCCTGCTGCGCTGCCTGAACTTTCTTGAGACCCCGAACGCGGGCCAGATCATTGTCAACGGCGAGACCCTGTTCGACGCGGCCGACCACTCTTCCAAGAGCGACGCCGAGATCCGCAAGCGCCGCCTGCATTTCGGCATGGTGTTCCAGTCGTTCAACCTGTTCCCGCAGTATACCGCGCTGGAAAACGTCATGCTGGCAAGCCTGCTGCTCGCCAGGGAGCGCCCGGACTACAAGCAGCGCAAGCGCGAGATCCACGAGGAGATCGAGCACCACGCGATCGAGCTGCTCAGCCAGATGAGCCTCGAGGGCCGCATGAGCCACTACCCGCACCAGCTCTCGGGCGGCCAGCAGCAGCGCGTCGCCATCGCCCGCGCGCTCGCCCTCAAGCCGGACATTCTCTGCTTTGACGAGCCGACCTCCGCGCTCGACCCCGAGCTGACCGGCGAGGTGCTCAAGGTCATCCGCTCGCTCGCGGACCAGCACACCACCATGATCATCGTCACCCACGAAATGGCCTTCGCCCGCGACGTTGCCGACCATGTGCTATTCATGGACGGCGGCGTGATCGTCGAGCAGGGCACACCCACAGAGCTGTTCGAAAACACCCAAAACGAGCGTACACGCGCGTTTTTGAGCCGTTTTTCGCAAAACAACTAAAACACAGGAAACCTTACAAAAAGTTTTCAGCATTTTCCACCAAAAACCCATTTACAAACGAGCACAAATACGATAAAATAGTCCCGTATTGAGTATGCGGGGCTTTTTTATTGTCTTTTTGTACAGGATTGCTTGGTTAATTTTTGATGATTTTTTTGTTTATTTGTGTTGAAGTTGTGGCGCGTATTTGCTACAATAGGGGCACAGGACAAAAAGCCCTGCCAATAGCATAAAAAGCCCGCACGGCCTTTTATAAAATTTTAGAATGGAGATGTTTTAGTTATGGCTATGGATGCTTTCAGCGCCTCCCTGATGCAGGACAAGAGAGAGATCATCATCGCCCCGACCATTTACAAGTTCGCGAACTTCGGCGACTTCGCTGCGGAGTTCAAGCTCGGCGAGCGCGACGTGGTCCTCACCAATGAGTTCATCTACAAGCCCTTCATGGAGGAGCTTGGCCTCAAGAGCAAGTTCGTATTCCAGGAGAAGTTCGGCGCAGGCGAGCCTTCCGAGGCTATGATCGAAACCATGTACGAAGCGATCCCGTACGACTCCTACGACCGCGTAATCGCTGTCGGCGGCGGCGCGATCATGGATCTGTGCAAGCTGCTCGGCTGCAAGCGCCCGAGCTCGGTACATGAGCTGTACTTCAAGCGCGAGCCCGTTGTACATGAGAAGGAAGTTATCGCGATCCCGACCACCTGCGGCACCGGCTCCGAGGTTACCAACATCTCGGTTGCGATCGTTAAGGA
>USLE01000194.1 GCA_900555465.1 uncultured Butyricicoccus sp. | reverse complement strand
GGCAACGGCGGCGGCCGATGTGCTGGGCAGCGGGGACGTCAACGCGGCGCCGCCGTTGCCGCCGCCAGCGCGCCCAGCCCGGCGATATCCGTCACATGCACCGCACCCGCCGGCGCGACCGACACCGCGCAGATCACGCCTGCCAGCAGTACACCGATGGTTTTCCGTTTCATTTTCGCTGTTCTTCTCCTCTCACTGCTCAAAGCAGTTCGCGTGTGATAATGCTTGTGTGGATGTACTCGATGGCCTCGCGCGGCGGCTCCCCCGTCCGCAGCGTATGGGCGAGCACCTCGATGGCGCGGGTGGTCTGCGCGGAAAAATCCTGATCGATGATGAAATCCAGCCGTCCGTCCTCCAGATACTGACGCGCGTGCGGCGTCAGGTCGTGGCAGACCACATGCACCTGCCGCGCCGGACGGGCGCGCTCGAGCGCGTCCATGCAGCCGCGCACGGATTCGTTGGCCATATAGATGCCGCGCAGGCGCGGGTTGTGCCGCACCTGCTGCAAAACGCCGTCATAGGTCAGATCGTACTGCTCCACGCTCTCGATCACATGGATATTGATCTCATCGCCGAAAATCTCGTGCATGCGGTCGAGGAAGCCGCGCACGCGCAGGCCGTGCGCGGTAAATTCGCGGTTGCCCGTGACCACGAGCACCTCCGCATCCGCGACGTAGGGCGCGAGCAGCCCCGCCGCGACCCGGCCGGACTTGACCATGTCCTGCCCGATGTGGTACAGCCGGCGGCTCTGCCGCACATCCGAGTCACAGGTCACCACCGGGATGCCTGCGCTGACCAATCGGTCGATCTCCTCGCTCATCGCCAGCGTGTCCGGCGCGGTGACGATCAGCCCGTCGATACCGCGCTCCTCCAGCCGCCCGATCGCCTCGAAATACGAGCGGTGCGAGCGGTTTTTCAGTTCCTCCACCAGCACGTTTACGTCGTTCAGGCCGCGGTTGTGCACCGCCACGCGGATGCCCTCGCGCATCCGGCGGATGAAAAAGGCGTCCCAGCTCGGCAGGATCACGCCGATCCGGCAGGAGCCGCGCCCCGCCCGCGCCGCCTGCCGCTGGGCAGGCGTTTTATAGCCATACTCGTTGATCATTTTCTGCACACGCTCGCGCACCTCAGGCGCGACATTGGGACGGCCGTTGACGACCCGGTCCACCGTTCCGCGCGATACGCCGCACTGTTCCGCAATCCACTGTGCAGTTACTTTCATATCCAAGTACCCCTTTGTCTGTCCTATTACAGCATATGCTGCAATACACAAACATTTTAGCACAGCAATTTTGGCCGCACAAGCGATTTTATGCAATTTAGACATCCGCTTCAGATTTGTTGCATTCTTCTGTGCATTTTCATAACATGCACAATGCACGGTATTTTTGCACGATACAGCCCACCCAAACGCATGATTTTCACCAATCGCATTTAAAAAAATTGGGCGGTGCGCCGAAATTCAAAATGATGTCTTGATGCTCCACGCCGACTGGTTTATAATAAAGTTACCTTATAAGAAGGAGAGGATAAAAATGGGCATTTTGAAAATCGGCGTTGTCGGCTGCGGCCGTATCGGCAAGCTGCACATCAACAACCTGATCAACAGCGTTCCTGGCGTACAGGTCGTTGCGGTTGCTGACCCGATGCTGGACAAGTCCGGCGCGCGCGAGTGGCTGGCGGAGCGTAACATCACCAACGCTTCCACCGACTTTATGGACGTTATCAACAACCCCGAGGTAGACGTGGTATTCGTCTGCTCCTCGACCGATACGCACTGCGACGTGTCGATGGCGGCTGTTCAGGCCGGCAAGCACGTATTCTGCGAGAAGCCGATCGACTACGATATCGAGAAGATCAAGAAGCTGCTCGCTCTGGTCGAAGAGAAGGGCGTCAAGTTCCAGGTTGGCTTCAACCGCCGCTTTGACCACAACCACAAGGCTGTGGCTGACGCGGTCAAGAACGGCACGATCGGCGATCCGCACATCGTCATCGTTTCCTCCCGTGACCCGGAGCCGCCCCCGGCTTCCTACGTTGCGGTTTCCGGCGGCATTTTCTACGACATGATGATCCACGACTTCGACATGGTGCGCTACGTCACCGGTTCCGAGGCTGTTGAGATCTCGGCTGTCGGCTCGTGCCTGGTCAACCCGAACCTGCAGGAAGAGTCCGGCATTCCGGACGTTGACACCGCTGTTGTCACCATGAAGATGGCGAACGGCTGCATCGCGGTCATCAACAACTCCCGTCAGGCAGTTTACGGCTACGACCAGCGCGTAGAGGCGTTCGGCTCCAAGGGCATGGCGTCCGATGCGAACGATCTGATCAACACCACCACCATCACCACGGTTGACGGTGCGCACTCCGAGAAGCCGCTGTGGTTCTTCCTCGAGCGCTACAACCAGGCGTTCATCGATCAGGTGGTCTCCTTCATTGACGCGATCGTAAATGACAAGCCGACCGTTGTCGGCGCGGTTGACGGCCTGCGCCCGGTTCTGATGGCGGCTGCTGCTACCGAGTCCTGCCACAAGGGCGGAGAGTGGATCAAGGTCCCGCAGGAATAATGCTTCATTCCTCCCCCGCGCACCCTGCACGGGGGAGAATTCTTATCAATTTGTGAGGAGGATATTGCGATGACATCCAAAGAACGTGTACTGTCTGCACTCAATCACCAGCAGCCGGACAAGGTGCCGCTGGATTTCGGCGGGTGCACCTGCTCGTGCATGCACGTTACCTGTGTAGAAGCGCTGCGCGAATATTACGGACTGGAAAAGCATCCGGTCAAGATCTCTGAGGTTTCCACCATGACTGGTGTGATCGAGCCCGACCTGCAGGAAGCGATCGGCGTCGATCTCGAGGGCATCAACGGCTACGCCTGCTCCTTCGGCTTCCCGTATGAGGACTGGAAGGAATGGGACTACTTCGGCCATAAGGTGCTCGTACCGGGCAAGTTTGAAGTGGATTCGGACGGCCGCGGCGGCTGGCTGATCTACCCGCAGGGCGACCGCACCGCAGAGCCCAGCGGCCATATGCCGGAAAACGGCTTCTATTTTGACAACATCATGCGTCAGAAGGAAGAAGTGGACGAGGACAACCTGGATTACCATGACAACATCGAGGAGTACGGCCCGGTTTCCGATGCGCAGCTGAAGTTCTTCGCGGATCGCGCTGAGGCGCTGTCTAAGACCGGCCGCGCGGTGACTGCATCGTTCGGCGGCATGGGTCTGGGCGATGCGTCCGAGATCCCCGGCCCGGGTCTTTTAAAGCCCAAGGGCATCCGCACGGTAGAGGACTGGTACATGGCGCCGCTGCTGTATCCGGATTATGTGCATGAGATCTTCGAGGCGGAGACCGATATCGCGATCAAGAACCTCGAGAAGTACTGGCAGGCGGTCGGCGACAAGATCGACGTTGCGTTCATCTGCGGCACCGACTTCGGCACGCAGCGCGCGCAGTTCTGCTCGGTGGATCAGTTCCGCGAGTTCTATCTGCCGTATTACAAGAAGATCAACGACTGGATCCACAGCCACACCAACTGGAAGACCCTCAAGCACAGCTGCGGCGCGGTCGATCCGATCATCCCGCTGTTCATCGAGGCTGGCTTCGACGCGCTCAACCCGGTGCAGTGCTCGGCTGCGGGCATGGACGCCAAGCACCTCAAGGAGACCTACGGCAAGGACATCACCTTCTGGGGCGGCGGCATCGACACCCAGCAGATCCTGCCGTTCGGCACGCCGGAAGAGGTGCGCCGGCAGGTGCTCGAGCGTCTGGAGATCTTCGCGCCCGACGGCGGCTACATCTTCAACTCCATCCATATCGTGCAGTGCGGCACCCCGGTAGAGAATATCGTGGCGATGATCGACGCTGTGCATGAGTT
>USLE01000193.1 GCA_900555465.1 uncultured Butyricicoccus sp. | reverse complement strand
ATGCGGTTGGACTCCTTGACCTTGAGCTCCTGCGCGTCGCGGATGACGGTTTCGCCTTCCGCGAAGGCCGCCGCGACTGCGATGACCGGGAGCTCGTCGATCAGGCGGGGGATGATCGAGCCGCTGATCTCGACGCCGTGCAGCGCACTATGTTTGACGTTCAGATCGCAGACCGGTTCCGCGTTGTCGCGGAAATTCGAGATGGAAATATCTGCACCCATGTCGCGCAGCACGTCCAGAATTCCCGTGCGCGTCGGGTTGACGCCGACATTTTTGATGGTCAGCTCGCTGTCCGGGACGATCGCGCCCGCGACCAGGAAGAACGCTGCGGACGAGATATCGCCGGGCACCTCGATGTCCACCGCGCGCAGGTCCTCGGGCGGGTCGAGCGTGATGGTGTTGCCTTCCGTGTCGATCTCCACACCCAGCGCGCGGAACATGCGCTCAGTGTGGTCGCGCGAGGGGGCGGGCTCGATGACCGTGGTCTGGCCCTCGGCATACAGGCCCGCGAGCAGGATCGCGCTTTTGAGCTGCGCAGATGCGACCGGAAGACGGTATTCGATGCCGTACAGCTCGCTGGGGTACAGGGTGAGCGGGCAGTAGTTGTCGTTTTTGCCCTCAATGGAAGCGCCCATCTCGCGCAGCGGCTTGATCACGCGGCCCATCGGGCGCTTCTGGATGGAAGCGTCGCCGTTTAAGGTCGCGGTGAACGGCTGCCCGGCCAGGATGCCGCACAGCAGGCGGGTGGTAGTGCCCGAGTTGCCGGTATACAGCTCCTCCTCGGGTTCGCACAGGCCGTGCAGGCCGACGCCCTCGACGATGACCTCCTTGTCCGTGATCTCGATCTGGACGCCCATCTTGCGGAAGCAGTCGATGGTGGAAAGACAGTCCTCGCCCATCAGGAAGCCGGTGATATGCGTCGTGCCGCTGGCCAGCGCGCCCAGCATGACCGCGCGGTGCGAAATGGATTTGTCGCCCGGCACGGTAAGCTCACCGCGCAGCGGGCCGCAGGGTTGGATTTGCATTTGTTTTACTCCTCCGTCGTATCGGAAACCTGATAGCTGCCGATGACCTTGATGTAGGGAAGCTCCTCATGGAGCTGATACAGCAGCGACTGCACGGCATGATCTTTCATATTGCCGGTGAAGTCGATATAGAACACATAGCACCACGGGCTATCCTTCAGCGGGCGGGAATAGATGCTGGTCATGTCGATGCCGTAGTGCGCAAAGGTATCCAGCACCGTGTTCAACGAGCCCGCCACATTCGGGATGTGGAAAGCGATCTCGATGCGGTTGTCCGCGGGCTGGGTGGTCAGCGTGCGGCTGACCGCAATAAAGCGGGTCTCATTGTGCTTCATATCGTTGATGCCCTCGGCGAGGACCTCCAGTCCGTACCGCTCTGCCGCCTCGCGTGAGCAGATCGCCGCAAGGTGCTTATCGCCCTTTTTCTGGACGTTCTGCGCCGCGATTGCGGTGTTGGCGACCTCGATCGCCTCGAGGTCGTGCTCGGAAATAAACGCATGGCACTGGGGCAGGGCGTGCGGGTGCGAGCAGACGCTTTTGATGTCCGAAAGCTGCGCGCCCGGCACCGCGGCCAGACAGTGCGAAATTTTCTTGATATACGAGCGGTTGATGCACAGGTCGTATTCGAGCAGCAGGTCGTAGACCTCGCTGACCGTGCCTGCGGTCGTGTTTTCGACCGGGACGACGCCGATATCCGCAATGCCGTCGCGCACCGAGCGGAACACCTGCTCCCACGTCGGCACGTTCTGCGGCTCGCACTGCGGGAACAGCGCGCGCGCTGCCAGCTCCTGATATGCGCCCGGCACGCCCTGATAGTAGACGGTTTTGGGGTCGAGCGCGGTCTCAGCCGGGTGGAAGGGGAAGCGCTCCGGCTTCTGCCGCAGCAGCTCGCTGTATTGGTATTCGCGGCTCGCGCGGATCATGCTTTGCAAAAGCGCCGCGTACTTGAGCCGAAGCTCGTCGCTCATGCCCGCGGTGCGCTTCTGGAGGATCTCCGCCTCGCGGTCGGGCTTGTAGATCTTGTCGTCGTGCTCCGCCTTGGTCTGCGCGACCTCGAGCGCGAGCGACATCCGCTTTAAAAACAGCGTGCGGATCTGCTCATCCACGTCGTTGATGTCCTGCCGGATCTCGGGTAATTCACGCATAGCCGTTCGCCTCCCTCAGTAAGTCCGCCAGCGCGATGGCGCAGGCCGCCTCGACGACCGGCGCGGCGCGCGTGACGATGCAGGGGTCGTGCCGCCCGTGGATGGACAGCGGCTCGATCTTGCCGGTGCGGATGTTCAGCGTCTGCTGCACGGACGAGATGGACGGGGTGGGCTTGATGCACACGCGGAACACGAGCGGCATGCCGTTGGTGATGCCGCCGTTGACGCCGCCGTTGTTGTTGGTTTCGGTCTTGACCGCGCCGCCGTCCTGATAGAACGTGTCGTTCGCGTGCGAGCCGCGCAGCGCGGCGAAGGCAAAGCCCGCGCCGAACTCCACGCCCTTGACCGCAGGCACGCCGAACAGCAGGGAGGACAGGCGGCCCTCCACCGTGTCCAGCATCGGGCTGCCGATGCCCGCGGGCAGGCCGATGGCCGCGCATTCGATCACGCCGCCGACCGAGTCCTGCGCCTCGCGCGCTTCCTCGATCGCGGCGAGCATCGCGTCCAGCGCACGCGGGTTATTGACCGGATAGTCCGCATTCCGCAGGGTTTCCAGCTGTTCCGGCCGGATGTCCACATCGTCAAACGGCATATCCTGGATCTGCGCAATGGACTGGATGTGCGAGCCGACCAGCACGCCCTGCGCTTTCAGCCACAGCTTGCACATCGCCCCCGCAAACACGAGCGGCGCGGTCAGCCGGCCGGAAAAATGGCCGCCGCCGCGCGGGTCGTTGCAGGATTTGTAGCGCACCATGCCGGTGTAATCCGCGTGGCCCGGGCGGGGCTGCGCGGCAAGTTCGGCATAGTCGCCCGAGCGCTGGTTCAAGTTCTGGATGAGCGCACAGATGGGCGTGCCGGTGGTTTTGCCGTTATAAATACCCGACTGGATCACCGGCAGGTCGGCTTCCTTGCGCTGGGTGGACTGCTTGTTGCGGCCCGGCGCGCGGCGCTCCATCTCACGCAGCACAAAGGCCTCGTCATAGGCGACGCCGGACGGGAACCCGTCGATCACCACGCCGATGCCCGTCCCGTGCGACTCGCCGAAAACCGATATTTTGATGGCGTTTCCCCAAGTGGAACCCATTGGGCATTGCCTCCTTACAGTTTCAAGATGTATTCGTGCAGCTTTTCCGCTTCGATCGGCGTGATCTCGGCGCGGCCCGGCTCGCGGACCAGAATGAAATTGACCACCCCGCCGAACTTTTTCTTGTCCGACAGCAGGGCGGTGTAAATCGCCTCGCGGTCGTAGTTGAGTTCGGTCGGCAGGCCGATGTGCTGCAAGATCGACACGAGCGGCGCGGTCAGGTCGTCGTTCCCAAGCAGGGCGGACAGCCGCATCGCGGCCACCATGCCGATCGCGACCGCCTGCCCGTGGGTCAGGTCGGTGTAATTCCCGAGCTTTTCCGCCGCGTGGCCGATCGTGTGGCCGAAATTCAAGATCATGCGCAGGCCGGTGTCGTGCTCGTCGATCGCGACCACATCGCGCTTGATCTTGACACACTCGTAGATGATGTCCTCAATATGCGCCTTGTAGTCCGGCTGGGATACCATGTCCAGAATGTCCTTGTTCGCGATGTAGCCGTATTTGACCACCTCGGCCATGCCGTCGGCAAAGGTCGCATCCGGCAGGGTGGAGAGCACCGCCGGATCGATCAGCACCAGCCGCGGCTGGTAGAACGCGCCGACGAGGTTTTTGCCTTCGGCGAGGTCAACGC
>USLE01000192.1 GCA_900555465.1 uncultured Butyricicoccus sp. | reverse complement strand
GCGTCATAGGACGCCTGCATGGCCTCGTGCGCGGAAGCCGCGTGCTCGCCGATGCCCTCGGCGATCGCGTTGTACGCCTTCTCGACGCGCTCCCAGCGCTTGTCGCGGTCCATCGCGTAGTAGCGGCCCGAGATCGTCGCGATGCAGCCCAGCTCGAGGGTGTCGATCTTGTTCTGCAGGCGGTCGATATATTCAATGCCGGACTGCGGCGGGGTGTCGCGGCCGTCCATGAAGCAGTGGAAGCAGACCTTGCGCAGACCGTTGCGGCGCGCCAGCTCGAGCAGCGCGAACATGTGGTCGATGTGCGAGTGCACACCGCCGTCGGACAGCAGGCCGAAGATGTGCAGGGTGGAATTAAACCACTTGCACTGGTTGATCGCGCTCATCAGCGCCTCGTTCGAGAAGAAATCACCGTCCTGGATGGCCTTGGTGATGCGGGTCAGCTCCTGATACACGATGCGGCCCGCGCCGATGTTGGTGTGGCCGACCTCGGAGTTGCCCATCTGACCGTCCGGCAGGCCGACGTCCAGACCGGAAGCGCCGATATAGGTCATCGGGTTTTCCGCAAAGATCTTGTCCAGGTTCGGCGTGTTCGCCGCTTCGATCGCGTTGCCCTTCTTCTCATCGCGGTGGCCGAAGCCGTCCATGATGATCAGCGCGGTCGGTTTCTTGGGGCCTTCCGCCTTCTTGGCCGCGGTCTTGCGGGTGGTGGTCTTTTTCGCCGTCGTGGTCTTCTTTGCTGCCGTTGTTTTCTTCGCAGCAGCCGGCTTTTTCGCCGCGGACCGGGTGGTCTTCTTCGCAGCGGGCGCAGCTTCAGCCTTGACAGCGGCGGTTTCCGCCGCCTTTGCCTCGGCAGCAGGCGCTGCCGCCTTCACGCTGGTCTCCGCCTTCTCCGGCGTAATTGCTTTTTTCATAGATTTAATGACTCCTTTACAGAAGCGGACGAAAGGGGACAACGATGCTCACCGATGCCCCCTCCCGCTCACACGGCGCGGGGATCAGTCCCTCACCGTATTCCTTATCTTATTGATTGGCTGCTTCGACGATGGTCGCGAAGTCAGCGCTCTTCAGGGAGGCGCCGCCGATCAGGCCGCCGTCAACGTCCGGCTGCGCGAGCAGCTCAGCCGCGTTCTTGGCGTTCATCGAGCCGCCGTACTGGATGGTGATGCCGCGGGCAGCGCGCGCGCCGTACTTCTCGCGCAGGCAGTCGCGGATCGCGGAGCAAACCTCGTTGGCCTGCTCGGCAGTAGCGGTCTTGCCGGTGCCGATCGCCCAGATCGGCTCGTAAGCGATAACGACCTTCTTGATGTCCTCAACCGCAACACCCTGCAGGGCGATCTTGATCTGCTTGCGGATGACTTCCATCGTCACGTCCTGCTCGCGCTCGGTCAGGCTCTCGCCAACGCACAGGATCGGGCGCAGGCCGTTCTCCAGCGCAACGAGGACCTTCTTGTTGCAGGCCTCGTCGGTCTCGTTGAAGTACTGGCGGCGCTCAGAGTGGCCGATGATGACGTACTTGACGCCCAGCTCCTTGAGCATGTCGGCAGAGATCTCGCCGGTGAACGCGCCGGACTTCTCATAGTGCATATTCTCCGCACCGATGGCGATCTTGGAGCCCTTGGCCGCCTTGACAGCGGTCTGGATATCGGTGAACGGCACGCAAAGAACCATCTCGCACCACTTGGTCTTGGAGAGCAGCGGCTTCATCTCTTCGATGAGGGCCTTTGCCTCGGCCGGCGTCTTGTTCATCTTCCAGTTGCCGGCGATGATGGTCTTACGGTATCTGCGATTCATGTTGGTTTTACCCCTTTCAATCTTTCAGGCGGCACACCCGCCCTGATCGTTTATGTATTATACGGAGCGTCCTGCGCCCCGGTATAACGCATGCTCTGCGCCCGGCGGCACTGACGCGCGCCGGCGCGATTTTAGATCGGGAAACGCCGCTTTGCGGCGATTCCCGTAAAAACCCGCGACACAAGGTGAATTGGCCGAAGGCCAAGAGAAGGTGGCCTGGGCCATGTGCGTGGGTTTTTACACAGCCGCGAGGAAAAAGTTTCGCATGACGGAACTTTTTATCCGCGCAGGCTTTGTCCGGGCCTCAGGCCCGGCACAGCCTATTTTCGTTTGAAGCTGTATGCTTCAAACGAGGATCATACTTTTTTCGTTTGAAGCTGTACGCTTCAAACGAGGATCTTACTTGTCCTGCAGGCAGGCGATGCCCGGCAGCTCCAGACCCTCGAGGAACTCGAGCGAAGCGCCGCCGCCGGTGGAGATGTGGGTCATCTTGTCCGCAAAGCCCAGCTTCTCAACCGCAGCCGCAGAGTCGCCGCCGCCGATGATCGAAACCGCGCCGGACGCCGCGATCGCCTTGGCGACCTCCTTGGTGCCGACAGCGAAGGTATCGAACTCAAATACGCCCATCGGGCCGTTCCAGACAACCGTACCCGCGTTCTTGACCGCGTCAGAGAACAGCTCGACGGTCTTCGGGCCGATGTCCATGCCCATCATGTTTTCCGGCAGCTTGCCAGCCTCGTAAACAACCGGCTCTGCATCCGCGCCGAAGTGGTCGCCGCAGACCGTGTCAACCGGGAGCAGCAGCTTGACGCCCTTGTCCTCCGCCTTCTTGATCAGGCCGAGGGCGAGGTCCATCTTATCTTCCTCGCACAGCGAGGTGCCGATCGAGCCGCCCTGCGCCTTGGAGAAGGTGTAGGCCATGCCGCCGCCGATGATGACGGTGTCGCACTTGTCGATCAGGTTGTTGATGACGTTGATCTTATCGGAAACCTTCGCGCCACCCAGGATGGCAACGAACGGACGGGCCGGGTCAGAGAGCGCCTTGCCCATGATGGAGATCTCCTTCTTGATCAGGAAGCCGCAGACAGCCGGCAGGTAGTCGGCAATGCCGGCGGTGGAGGCATGCGCGCGGTGCGCGGTGCCGAACGCGTCGTTGACAAAGATGTCCGCCATGTCGGCAAACGCCTTGGCCAGCGCGGGATCGTTCTTGGTCTCGCCCTTCTCGAAACGCACGTTCTCGCGCAGGATCGCCTCGCCGGGCTTCACCTCCGCGGCGAGCTTCTTCGCGTCCTCGCCGACAACGTCCTTCGCCAGCTTGACTTCCTGACCGAGCAGCTCGGACAGGCGCTTCGCAACCGGCGCGAGCGAATACTTCATGTTCACTTCGCCCTTCGGACGGCCGAGGTGCGAGCAGAGGATCACTGCGGCGTTGTGGTCCAGCAGGTACTTGATGGTCTCGAGCGAAGCGCGGATACGCTTGTCGTCGGTGATGTTGCCGTTCTCATCCTGCGGTACATTGAAGTCGCAGCGGGCAATGACCTTCTTGCCGGATACGTCGATATCCTCAACGCTTTTCTTGTTGTACTGCATAAAATATCCCTCTCCTTTTAAGATATAAAAGTTAGCAATACGGAGCAAAATCGCGGTCTTCCCATTAGAAGAATTCCGCTTCCATTACAAAATTATACTCGTTTTTCCCATTCATAGCAAGCAAAAATGTGAAAAACCTCGCATTTCCGTTCTCTTTTAGCAAATTTTTGCGTTTTGCAGAAAATATTTGTGAAATATTAATCAATATGCCCAATTCCGCTCAAACGCGGGGCTGTCCGTAATACGCCACAGCGAGTGCCTGCGGGCCGGTATTGGTGATGACCGAGGGGCCGATCGGGCTGCGCTCCACGTCCTTAAAGCCGATCTCCGTGCGCAGGCGCTTTTCCAGCTCGTCGATGCGCGCGGCGGGCACGTCGCCGTAGAGCAGCAGCGCGGTCTGCTTTTCCGGCTGCTGCACGCGGGCGGATACCTTGCGGATCAGCCCGGCGACCAGCGCCTTTTCGCCGCGCACTTTGTCGCACACGTTAACCGCGCCGTCGTACAC
>USLE01000191.1 GCA_900555465.1 uncultured Butyricicoccus sp. | reverse complement strand
TAACGGCACGATTTTCCATCGCGTCATCCCGGGCTTTATGATCCAGGGCGGCGACCCGGAGGGCACGGGCATGGGCGGCCCGGGCTATGAGATCCGCGGCGAGTTCACCGCCAACGGCTTCCAGAACGACCTGAACCACACCCGCGGCGTGCTCTCGATGGCGCGCACGATGGCGCCGGACTCTGCGGGCAGCCAGTTCTTCATCATGACCGAGGATTCGCCGCATCTGGACGGCCAGTACGCTTCCTTTGGCATGGTGACCGAGGGCATGGACGTTGTGGACGCGATCGTCAACACCCCGCGCGACTGGCACGACCGCCCGCGCCAAGAGCAGCGCATGAAGACCGTCACCGTCGATACGATGGGCGTGGAATACGAGGCGCCCGAAACCCTGTAATCGGAAAGAAGGGGATCGGTATTGTATTATACCAATAAAGAGGTTTTCGTCCTGTCTGCCGTCGGGTGCATGGACACCGAGCGGGACGGGCTGGAATCCATCCTCGCCGGCAACGATGAGGGCGCAAAGGGCTGTTGTCTTTCGGTCGATATGACGGCGGACGGCATCGCCGTGCTCTCGTCGGACGGCTACTGCATCGCGACCGACGGCACGCAGATGAACATCGCGGACTACAGCTATGCGGAGCTGCACCAGGCCGCGCCGCAGCTCATCCCGGCCGGACAGGCCATTGAGCTGGCGCGCACCTGCCAGGCCAAGATCGCGATCACCGTACATAACCAGACCCTGCTGCCGCAGCTGCGCATGACGCTGCGCCATGTGAATTATCTGGATGACACGATCTTTGTCGGCCTGGGGCTGGTGGAGGCGGCGCGCATTGCGGTCGCCAACCCGGACCTGCACATCATGGGCGAGCTGCCCGCGCTGCCGGACAACATCGACGCGCTGGTGAGCGCGGCGCAGACGACCGGGCTGTTCGGCCTGCGCGCAGCGCCGGGCGACCTGACGCCGGGACTTATTCAGGCATGCCGTCAGGCAGGCCTGTTCACCATGAGCCTGCCGACCGACGACGAAAAGACGCTGGAAACGCTGATCCGCAACGGGGTCAACTTCATCGAGACCGCGCGGCCGGATATCACGGCGATGCTGCTGCCCGCGGGCGAGGCTGAGCCGCACCAGATCCCGCTGATGCGGTATTAAGGCAGTTTTCCACAGGAAATGACCCAAAGGGGCGCGCTTGGCGCGCCTTTTTGTTTTATGGCATGCGCATTTGGCGCGTCGCCTGCGCATAAATCCCCGGTTTGCCTTCCATACTGAAAATGGGAGGCGAAAGACCTTGCTAAAGCTCATCCATGCGAGTAAAATATATCATGAAAGCGGTGTCTGCGCGCTGCACGGGGTCGATCTGACCGTTGCGCGCGGAGACTATGTTTCGATCACAGGCGCATCCGGCTCGGGCAAGTCCACACTCATGCACATCCTCGGCCTGCTCGATACGCTGACGGACGGCAGTTACCTGCTCGCGGGGGAGGACGTCTCCCGCCTGCCGCCGCAGGCGCTCGCGCGGCTGCGCAGCGAGCGCATCGGGTTTGTGTTCCAGCGCTTCCAGCTCATCCCGGGCATGACCGCGCTGGAAAACGTGGCGCTGCCGCTCGCCCTGCAGGGCGTGGCGCGCGCGGAGCGGCTGGAGCGCGCGGCGGCGGTGCTGGCCTTGGTCGGCCTGTCCGACCGGCTCGCGCATAAGCCCGGCCAGCTCTCGGGCGGCCAGCAGCAGCGCGTGGCGATCGCCCGCGCGGTGGTCACGCATCCGGCCGTGGTGCTGGCGGACGAGCCGACCGCGGGGCTGGACCCGGAGGCGGCGGCAGATGTGCTCGCCCTGCTGGGGCGGCTGCACAAAGCGGGCAACACGGTCGTCCTCATTACGCACGACCGCGCCGCGGCCGCACAGGCGGCACGGCGGCTGTATCTCAAAAACGGCGAACTGTTTAGCTGACAGATTTAAGGAGGCTGTTTATGAACCGACGGGACAAAATAAATTATTATCTGGATATGGCGCAGGTCGCGCTCGAGCGCGGCACCTGCCTCAGGCGCAATTTCGGCGCGGTGATCGTCAAAAACGACGTGATCGTTTCCACCGGCTACACCGGCGCGCCGCGCGGCCGCGCCAACTGCATCGACATCGGCACCTGCATCCGGCAGAAGATGGGTATCCCGCGCGGCGAGCGGTACGAGTTCTGCCGCTCGGTGCACGCGGAGGCCAACGCGATCATCGCCGCCCCGCGCGAGCAGATGCTGGGCGCGACACTCTATCTGGTCGGCAAGGACATGGCGACCGGCGAGATCATGCCGGACGCGAATTCCTGCACCATGTGCAAGCGCATGATCATCAACGCCGGCATCGAGCAGGTCGTCATCCGCCGGGACAATGATACATACGATATCATCCATGTGAGCGACTGGGTCGACCACGACGACGTGCTGGACGGACAGACCGGTTACTGAGAAAACCGGACCGGCTGCGCCGCGGCGCGAAAACTTTTCCAACAAGCTGAAAACCACCCGCCAAACGGCGGGTGGTTTTTGATTCGGGATCTGCGGCCGCTGTGAACAAAAGCGGCTGCGCCGCGGAGGATCAGTCCTTATAGAACGCGCCAAAGCCCTTGTAGGCCATATACAGGTCGAGCTTGGCGATTACCTCGAACGGCGCGTGCATGGAAAGCACCGGCACGCCCGCGTCCACGGTGTCGATATTGCGGTTGGCGAGGTACATTGCCACCGTGCCGCCGCCGCCCTGATCGACCTTGCCGAGCTGGCCGGTCTGCCAGACCACGCCCGCCTTGTCAAAGATGCAGCGGATGCGCGCCATCAGTTCGGCGGTCGCGTCCGAGGTGCCGGACTTGCCGCGCGCGCCCGTGTACTTGACGAGCGCAAAGCCGCAGTTGGCCCTCGCGTCGTTGCGCTTCTCGGATACCTCGGGGTAGTTGGGGTCAAAGGCGTTGCACACGTCCGCGGACAGGCACACCGAGTTTTCGTAGCACTCCTCGGGCAGCGCGTTCTGCGTGCGGCACAGGTCGGCCATGAAGGTGTCGAACGCGCGCGACTGCATGCCGGTCACGCCGTCCGAGCCGGTCTCCTCCTTGTCCACCAGCAGGCAGACGCAGGTGTGCGCGGGCGTGGCCTTGAGGTCGAGCAGCGCAGTCGCCGCGGTGTACGAGCACACGCGGTCGTCGTGGCCGTAGGAGCCGACGAACGAGCGGTCAAAGCCGATGTCGCACGCCTTGAACGCGGGTACGCAGCACAGCTCCGCGGACAGGAAATCCGCCTCTACCATGCCGTACTGGCGGTTGAGGTATTCCATCACCGCGAGCTTGACCTTTTCGCTGCACTTTTCATCCAGCGTCTCGCTCGGCACCGAGCCGACCAGGATGTTCATGCCCTCGCCCTTGATGACCTCGGTGGCCTTTTTGACCATCTGGTCGGAGGCAAGGTGGGGCAGCAGGTCGGTGATGACGAACTTGGGGTCATCCGGCTTGTCGCCGATGCGCACATCGACCTTTTTCATCTGGCCGTTGTGACATACGCAGACCACGCCGCGCAGCTCGAGCGGGATCGCGGTCCACTGGTACTTTTTGATGCCGCCGTAGTAGTGGGTCTTGAAAAACGCCATGCCGCCGTCCTCATAGAGCGGCACGGTGCGGATGTCCACGCGCGGCGCGTCCAGATGCGCGGCGGTCAGGCGCACGCCTTCCGCGAGCGGCTTTTTGCCGATCACCGCGAGCGTGATGCCCTTGTGGCGGTTGATCTGGTAGATCTTGTCGCCGGGCTTGAGGGTGTCGTTGCGCGTCCAGGCATGGAAGCCCTTCTCCTCCGCGAGGCGCACCATTTCCTTGACCGCGTCGCGCTCGGTCTTGCCCTCGTCGAGGAACTTCTTGTAG